>JAPLMM010000067.1 GCA_026387035.1 Planctomycetota bacterium | reverse complement strand
ACCTCGCAGCGCCGAAAAAAGGCCAGCAACACCTTTTCATCTTCGACGAGCCGACGACCGGCCTGCACCTGGCCGACATCCAGGTCCTCCTGAAAACCTTCCACCGCCTCGTCCACGCGGGGCACTCGCTCCTGGTGATCGAGCACAACCTGGATTTCGTGAGCCAGGCGGACTGGATCATCGACCTGGGGCCGGAAGGCGGCGAAGGGGGCGGCGAACTGGTCGTCGCCGGGCCGCCCGAGCAAATCGCCCGATGCCGACGGTCCTACACCGGCCGCTTCCTCGCCGAGCGCCTAAAAAACACTTAACCCCCTGCCACGGCAAAGTCGAAGACGAAGCCGGGCCGCTTCCTCGCCCGCCGATTAAGCGCCGGCGCCTAACTGCAACGTTAATCTGGTAATCTGGAGATATCTTGCTATTTTCTGTGAATCAGGGATGCTTCCTATTTCAGTTGCCCTTGCCGCGGGCGTGGCGGGGAAAAACGGGAAGCGTCCCTGATTCCAAACAGAACGGGCGACCCGGTTCGAGCCGCCCGTGCGAGAGAGTATTGCGAATCGTCTCACTTCCTCTTGCGGCAACCAAGCACCGCCAGCCCGCCCAGGGCCAGCAGCGACAGCGTGGCCGGCTCGGGGGTGATCGTGGCCGAAAGCGGCGTGCTGTCAGAGCTGTAGCCGTCCGTGCCGCGGCCGACGATGAAGTCCAGTCTGTCCCCATCACCCACCAGAGGCGTCAGGTTGAAGGGCTGGCTGTTTGGCGTATCATAAACCGAGAAGAGCAGTTGAGGGGCTCCCACGCCTCTGGTCAGATAGATCAACGTGTCCACTTTGCCCGTGTCGCCGGCCCCAAACGTACCAGTGACAGTGATGGAACCATCCAGAGGTGAAGTCCATCTCGCGATCGACTGTTCGCCATGCAAGGCCGGGTGGAGCGCGACCTCGCCCGGCAGCACACCAAGGTATGTACTGCTTTCCAGGTTCTTCCATATGCAGGCCTCATTGCTACTGGTGGACCACGTGGAACTACTGTGTATCGTATACAGGGTGAACCCATTCTCTGAGTGGCCATAGGACCAGTCGCCGTTGGGATTGCTTGTGGTGCTGAAGTCGTTTTGCAGAGACCAACTCGCCTGGGCCGTGCCGACCGCCAGCAGCATCGCCGCAACCGCAACAAGAATCGTCCTCGCTTGCATGATTCGTCCCTTTCTTCGTGTTGTGCCCCGGCTGGCGAGATTCTCGACCACCGGCGGCAAAGACAACTGGCCGCATTAAAGCAAAAAGGCCAGCCTCCCCCGAGGGAGACCGGCCCGAAACTTCAATCTCTATTCAATCTCTATTCACAACCCTGGTCACAGTATAGCACAAAAAAAGAAAAAGTCAAATTTTTCCTTGAACACCTGAATGACCGTGCGTGAGCAGGACCAGTTCCATAACCTCAAAAAGTGGCGTTCTTGACCCCGCCAGGGCTGATTTCGGCCATTTATGAAACCAGTTCTAGGCCATGATTCCGGTATAATCCGGGGGCTGTACCGCCAATCGCGGCGGCGGGCAAGTTATGGCGTGCGGTCGGCGTTAAACGCCGCCGAAGGAAGGTCGATGGGCACCCCGGCCCGCTTATTCGCCCGCCAGGACCTCGCGGGTGCGTCGGCAATCGTCGGCCATTCGGGCCTTGAGGGCCTCGGCGTCGGGAAACGCCTCCTGCGGCCTGAGCAGTTCGACGAACTCGACGGCGATCTGCTCGCCGTACAGTTCGCCGTCGAAATCCAGGAGGAACGCCTCGACGGTCACGGGCTCGCGGGCGCCGAAAGTGGGCGCGCGGCCGACGCTGACGGCGGCGGGATAGCGCGTGCCGTGAACCTCGGCCCAGGCGGCATAGACGCCTTCGCCCGGCACCAGGAACCGCGGCGCGGCGATATTGGCTGTCGGATACCCCAGAGGCGCGCCGCGGTGATGGCCCTCGACGACGGTGCCGACGTAGGCGTAGGGCCGGCCGAGGCATCGTGCGGCTTCGGCGACGCGTCCGGCCGCGAGCAGCGAACGGACGCGCGTGCTGGAAACGCGCTCGCCTTCCACGACGACGTCGTCGACGATCTCGACCTCCAGGCCGTGATGGGGCGCCAACTGGGTGAGTTGCTCGACGTGGCCTCCACGCTTGACGCCGAAACGGAAGTCGCGTCCTTCCACGAGGACGCGTGCAGCGAGTGCGCCGACAACGACGCGGCGAAGGAAATCCTCCGGCGACATCGTGAGGATCCGCTCGACGTGTTCGGGCCAGACGACGGCCCGGATGCCGATGCGGCGCATCAGTTCGAGTTTCTGGCCGAAGGTCTGGATGAGCGGCGGGGTGGCCGCAGGGTGCAGAATCTCGAGCGGATGGGGATGGAACGTGAAGATGACGGGCGCCGCGTCGAGGGCACGGGCGCGCTCGACGGTCCGGGCGAGCACGCGCTGGTGACCCAGGTGGACGCCGTCGAAGACGCCGACCGAAAGGGCGCCGCCCTTGAACTTCGCGTCCACGTGGTCGAGGTCGCGGAGGAGTTCCATGGACACTACTATACCACCCGGTGGTGGCGAGGGCCAGTCAAGACAGTGCGGAACGCGGAGTGCTGAGCAAAGGCAAACGGCAAACGACAATGACCAAGAACGAAACGCCGTCTCGCACATCGTCATGGTTAGCCGCGAGCCGGCTTGTCCCGGCGTAGTCCCGGCGCGCCGGGACGAAGCCGGAAGGCGAGCGGGCGGAACGCGGAGTGCGGAATAAACGGCCAACGGCAAAGGCACGACCAGCCCGTCAGAGCATCGCCCAGGCCTCGTTGAGGGTGCGTTTGGCGGCGGCGAGGACGGCTTCGGGCAGGGCCTCGGGATAGGCCTGGGCGTCCGGGTAGGCCGTCGGAAGGACGAGGCCGACTTTCATATAGCGATAGATGGAACCGTTCACGGGCGTCGGCCTCCTCTCACCGGGCCGCCGGCCAGATCCAGACATAGTAGGCGGCCAGGGCCGCCTGGACGGCGACGAGGGTGCAGGCGGTGAAGTTGAAAACCATGTGGAGGCGGGGCCGGAGTCGTCGGCCGCCGGCGGGCTCCCGCGTCAACTGGCCGCCGAGGATCCAGGCGATGCCGTAGAGGACGGCAATGGCGCCGGCCAGGGCGACGTGCCACTGCAGAATCGAGGGCGGCAGGACGCGGCCGTAGAGCAGATACTTATGGACGGCCCAGCCGAAGAGAATGCCGAGATAGATCATGGTGTAATAGACGACGCCGAAGTTGATGTGCGACCGGAGATGGAAGCGCCCGGGAAGCACGCTGGAGCCGTCGGGACGCCGCGTCGCACGCAGCAGGCCCATGTAGCCGGAAACGGTGCCGAGGGTGACGGCCAGAATCATCCAGGCGGCGTGAACGGTGACGTAAAGCATGACGGACCTCCGCTGGGTGCTCGGGCCGAGGATATTGTAGCACGCGGGAGCGGGCGTGTGAAATGCAGAATGCGAGAGGCGAGTCTTGCTTCATTCCACCCATCCGGCGACCGGCCGTACGGGCGTCCACCGCTCGCCGTCGCGCCTGAACAGGTACATCCAGCCTCCCGCGCCGAAGTTCAGGCCGATCACAACATATCGCCCGCCTGCAATCCAAGTCAGCGAGCCGCGTGCATACGGTTTTCCTCGGCCGGGCGTGGTACCGTCCGGCGCCAGCAGACTCTCGTCCGGCTTCCCAACGACGAGGCGGACCGTGCCGCCCGCCGTCTCGAACACGATGTGCCGCCACCGATCGACCGTCAGCAGCGCGCCGGGACGCCCCTTAAGGCCACCTTCGCCTGAGAAGGCGGCATCCCCGGGCCGTATCCGGCGGTCGAGGAAGGCCCAGAGCAGCATATCGCGGATGGGCGGCAAGTCGTTCTCCCCGAGGGCGATGGCCGCGAGGCGCTCCTCCCCCGGCCGGCCGCGGAAGGTCTGCACAATGCCCCCGGCTGCCAGACGGGCCATGCGCTCGTCGGCATCGCCAAGGAGCCCCGCAAAGAACTCCACGTAGGCCGGGTCCTGCTGCTGCGCCATGACCGCCAGGATCCGCTCCCTGTCCTTACCCTCTGCCCTGGCGAAGGCCGCGACCAGCCGCTCTCTCGTGTCGGGCGCGCCGATGGCCTTCAGCGCCGCCCCGATGTCGTGGCCCTGGAAGTGCCACGGAACCGGCTCCTTCGTTTCGAGACATTCGATCACGACGGCCGCGCCGGACGTATCGCCGAGCCGCCCGAGAACACGAGCGGCATAGAGGCGGGCCCACGGGTCGTCCGACTTGAGGAGTTTCTGAAGGACCGGCCCGGCCTCCGGGTCGGGAAAGACCTCCATCAGTTGCAGGACGTCGGAGCGCGGTCCCTGGTCGAAGGCGGCGCCCGGCGCGGCCTCCCCGAGCAACTGCACGAGTTGCGGCGCGACGCGGCTGTCGGCGAGAAACTCGACGGCCATGCGGATCGCAAACCGCTTGTTGCGGTCCGGCTCCTTGAGGAGGGCGTCGAGGAGTTGCGGCATGGCCCGTTCGGCGCCCTCGATTTCGGCCAGGGCCGAGGCGGCACGTTCCTCGCCCTTCTCAATCACGCACCGGACCAGGACGTCAATCGCCCGCTCGTCCCCGGTGGACGGCAGGGCCGCCCGGATGTGCGCGGGCCAGTTTTCGCGCTCCCCGCGTTCGGTCTCGAGCAGCGTCAGCAGGCGGTCGGTGACGCGCCGGTCGCGGCTCCGCGCGACGTTCGTGAGAATCGGCACGGCCCGGTCCGGCGGAAGATCGGCCGTCACTGCGAGCGCCGTATCCACCGCCATCTTGTGCCCCGTGGCGGCCAGGTTCCCCAGTTGCATCGCCGCGCTGTCGCGGAGCGTCGTGTCCGGCGCCACGAGCGCTTTCTGGAACAAGGGGTAGATCTCCGGGGCGTCCGGAAAGTTGATCAGTTCGTAGATCGTCTCCTGGGTGATCCCGTCGCCGGCTTCGGCCAATGCAGCCTTGACCCCCTCCGCGCGCAGGGCCTCGTCCGTCCAGTCCTTGCGCTCGGCCCACCAGGCCTGCCACCAGACGAGGCGCTGCTGGGGCGTCATCGGGCGGTCGCGGATCTGGAGGAACTGCCGGAGCGTCCGGCGCCCGAACCGCCCCATCTGGCGCTGGGCGGCGTTGCGCACACCCTCCGACGCGTGCGCCACGAGGGGCAGAACCCTGTCGGCCTCGCTGCGGGGAATGCGGTAGATGAACTGCTCCGCCTCCTTCAGCGCCTCGCCCCGGCAATGGCGGAAGATGAGATCCCGGGTTTCGGCGTCCGGCAGTTCGTCGATGGCGCGGTAGCCCTTGATGCCCTTCCACTGAAGCGCTTCCTGCTCATCGGCGATCAGTTTCTTGAAGTCGGCCAGCGCCCGCTCGGGGGCGATCCGACGGAGCGCCTTGGCGAAGACACCCAGATCCAGCCGCGGCGGCTCCTCGACGAACAGCGCATAGACCTCGTCATACGACGACACGAATCCGAGGGCCGGCCGGGCGCGCAGCACCCAACGCCACCAGTCATATGCCGTGTGCATCTTCTCCCAGGCCACCACGAGTTCGTAGGTCTCCTGCCCCTCCCCGAGCGGCGCCACCAGTTCCACAATCCGGCGGTGGACCGGCAGGCCCTTGCGAAATTCCTCCAGGAGAAACCGGTCCACGTCGGGCCGGGCCGGCCATTGGGCGATCTCCTGCTGGAAGGCGTGCCGAGTGTTTTGGTCAATCTCCTCGAAGTGCGTGCGGAACGTCTCAAGCGCGGCCGGCCCGGCCTCGCGGAGCGTCCGCTGGGCCTCGGGTCGAAGCCCCCGGTGATAAGAGGAACCGACGAAGCGGATGCATCGCAGCCGTTCGGCGTCGTCGCCGCGCGCCGGCGCTGCGGCCGCCGGCACCGCAATACCCAAGAGAACGGCCAAGCAAAGCCCGTGCCTGATCATGATAGGTTCCCCCACGGCCGCAGGTTCGAACCCGCCAAGACACGGCAAATATCATACAGCCTGCCGCGCGGTTCCGCAACGCAAAAGAAGCGGGCCGCCTCACGCGGACCCGCCTATTGTGTGGTCTTATTTACCGCATTGCATGCGGTTTTTCACATAGGCCGTCAGGCCGAGGGCTGGGCCTTGGCCTTCGCGGCCAAGTCGGCCGTCTTGGCCTCGGCTTCCTTGGCGAAGGCGGGGACCGCTTCGTCGCCGTAGTACTTGCGGATGTTGGCGGCCGCGCCGGCCTGGATGCGGACGATTTGGTCCGCGCCGTCGGCGGCGCGGAAGAGGTGGCGGAATCGGCCCTGGGGTTTCAGGTACTCTTCGACACGCTTCCATCCTTCTTTGGGCGGGCGATGCGGCTTGGTCTCGCCCTCGATGATTTCGTAGAGCGGATAGCAACCGGTCTCGAACGCGAGGCGCGCGAGAACGGCCGTCTGGGCCGGGTCGCTCCGCCAGCCGAGCGGGCAGACCGCGTGGACCTGGAGATACTTCGGCCCGCGGTACGCGAGGGCGCGCTTGACCATGGCCGGGAGTTCGCGATAGAAGCCGCACGACCCGACGCCGACGTACGGGATGCCGTGGGCGGCCATGATGACCGGGAGGTCCTTCTTGGGCCGGTCGTTGCCCCAGGACGCTTTGCCGGAGGGGCTGGTGGTGGTGGAGGCGTCGAGCGGGGTGAGGCTGGACCGCTGGATGCCGGTGTTCATGTAGGCTTCGTTGTCCCAGCAGCAGTAGAGCATTTCGTCGCCGCGCTCGAAGGCGCCGGAGAGGCACTGCAGGCCGATGTCTGCGGTGCCGCCGTCGCCGCCCATGGCGATGATGTTCGTGCCTTCGAGTTTCCCCTTGTGCTTGAGGGCGTAATAAACGCCGGAGGCAATGGCCGCCGCGTTTTCGAACAGGCTGTGGATCCAGGGGGCCGACCAGGAGGA
>JAPLMM010000066.1 GCA_026387035.1 Planctomycetota bacterium | reverse complement strand
TCAGTTCTCCGTGCGACCGGCTTGAATCAAGACCTTACTCGTGTCCTCCGTCCAAAGTTCCGTGTGATCGCTCCCCTGCGTCTCTCGCGGGCTCCTGGACCTGGGCGTCGGACGGCTCCTCCGACGGATAGGGCACCCGGCTATGATAAACTGAAGCAAGAGTCTTCGTCAAGACCTCCTCTATTCGGTGCAGGTCGCTCAAGGTCAGGCCGCTGGAGTCCAGTTGACCATCCAGGAGGCGCTTCATGATCATTTCGTGGACCGTCGTCTGGATTTTCGGTACGGTCGGCTCCTTCAGGCTCCGCGCCGTCCCCTCCACCGTGTCGGCGAGCATCACGATGGCGGTCTCCGGCGACCGCGGTTTCGGGCCCGGATACCGATAATCCGCCTCCAGCGGCGCCTCGCCGCCGATGCGGCAGGAGCGCGCGCGTGGCGCTCGGCGCGCCGCGGTCCGGCCTCTTGATGGTTCCCGGGCGTCCTCATGGCTCCTCGGCCGGCCGGCGGCGGGTGCGTTCGCGGCTGCGGTCCTCCGTCCCCCGCTCGCCGCGCTCGTACGCGTTCACGATCTCCTGCACCAGCCGATGGCGGACAATGTCCCGCCGCGTCATCTCGTGGAACTCGATGCCGTCGATCCCCGACAGTTTCTCCCACGCGTCCACCAGGCCGCTCTTCGTTCCTTCCGGCAGGTCGACCTGCGTGATGTCGCCCGTGACGATCATCTTGGAGCGCATCCCCATTCGCGTCAGGAACATTTTCATCTGGGCGGTCGTCGTGTTCTGCGCCTCGTCCAGGATGATGGTGGCGTCGTTGAGCGTCCGGCCTCGCATGTACGCCAGCGGGATGATCTCGATGACGTCCGTCTCCATCAGCGCCCGCACCTGCTTGAAGCCCATCATGTCGTGCAGGGCGTCCAGCAGCGGCCTCAGGTACGGGTTGATCTTCGCCTCCAGGTCGCCCGGCAGGAAGCCCAGCCGTTCCCCCGCCTCCACCGCCGGCCGCACCAGCACCACGCGCTTGATCTGGCCCTTCTTGAGGGCCTGGACCGTCATCGCCACCGCCAGGTACGTCTTGCCGGTCCCCGCGGGGCCGATCGAGAAGACCAGGTCGTTCTCCTCGATGGCCCGGCAGTAAACGA
The DNA here is from genome assembly GCA_026387035.1 of Planctomycetota bacterium. NCBI lineage: Bacteria > Pseudomonadati > Planctomycetota > Planctomycetota bacterium. Next base: position 7,883 of record JAPLMM010000066.1, on the reverse strand, counting down.
GTTGGCCGGGCGTCTGCGGCCGGATCGGCCGGCCCGACGTGTACACCTCGATCGCCAAAGCCTCCGGTCCGCGGCCGGAGCGGGCCACCGCATCGATCACCTGCTGGACCTCGCGCTCCGAGACGACCTGCCCGTCCACCGCCATCCGGTCCAGTTCCTCCAGGACCGTCTCGGCCTGGCGGACGGTCTCGGCCGAGCCGGCCAGACGCACCGCCCCTTCACGGGCCGTCAGGCGGACCGCGAACGCCTCGCGCACCATCCGGAGGTGCTTGTCGCGCGGACCGAAGACCAGGCGGCGGTACTCCCCGCCGGCGAGTTGGAAGGTTCGTTCCATGCCGTTGCCGACCTCGGGAAGGGCGCCTGCCGGGACGCAGGCCCGGAAAGGTCCATTATCCGCCCCAGGCCTCGCCGGTCAATACCACGAGCAACAGGTACGCCACCGGCCCGGCCGCCAGCATCGAGTCCATGATGTCCAGCACCCCCCCGAAGCCGGGAACCCGACCGCTGTCTTTCACCCCGCAACCGCGCTTCATCAGGCTTTCCGCCAGGTCCCCCAGGACGCCGGCCGTCGCCACCGCCAACCCGAAGATGAGCATCTGCCACCACGCGAAGCCGCACCATCCCACGCCGATTCCGATCGCGGCCCCGATCCCCGCCGCCAGCCCGCCGACCATCCCCTCGACCGTCTTGGCGGGGCTGAGCGTCGGCACGAGTTTGCGCCGGCCCACCAGGCTCCCCACCGTGTACGCCCCGACGTCGCTCCCCTTGACGACGCCCAGCGTCAGCGCGAGGTACCCGAGCCCCCGCATCGGGTCGTCCGACAGGAACCGCACCTTCGCCAGGAAAACCCCCAGCAGGCCCACCGCGAGGACCCCGAGGACGGTCCACGCGACGCTCGCCAGCGCCCGCCCCATGTCGCTGCCGGACCGTTCCACCCGCCCGATCTGCGCCAGGAACGCCGCGAACGTCAGGCCCACGATCAGCAGCAGGTACACCTCCAGGCCGCGGTGGTAAAGCCACGGGCGGATGCGGGGCTCCAGTTGCGTCTCCGCGAACACCGCCGCCACCAAAATAACAACGAACGCCAGGCCGAGCCCCGGCTGGGCCGGCAGGCCCCGCGCCCGCAGCATCCGGAAAAATTCGGCGGCCCCCGCCACGAGCGACGCCACCAGCAGCACCCAGAACCCCGGCGCCGCCGTCAAGCCCGTCCACCGCGACAGCGCCACGTCGCCGTACAGAATCGCCCCCACCGCGACGACCAGGACCGTCCCCAGCATGATGCGCGTCGTGTGCTGGCTCATGCGTGTCGGTTCTCCGGCCCCAGGCCGCCGAAGCGGCGCTCGCGCGACGCGTAGTTCCGCATCGCCGCGTGAAGGTCCGCCTCCTTGAAGTCCGGCCAAAGCGTCTCCGTCACCCACAATTCCGCGTACGAGATTTGCCACAGAAGAAAGTTCGACAGCCGCATCTCGCCCGCCGTCCGGATCACAAGGTCCGGGTCCGCCATCCCGGCCGTGTAGAGCGCCCCGGCGACCGTCTCCTCCGTGATGGCGTCCGGCTCGAGCAGGCCGTCCCGCGCGCGCTGCGCCAGGTCGCGCGTCGCGTCCGCGATCTCCTGCCGGCCGCCGTAATCGATCGCCGCGCACAGCACGAGGCCCGCGTTCGCCGACGAGTCCGCCGTCAGACGGTCTATCTCGGCCAGCGTGTCCGGCGGAATGCGGTCCCGCCGGCCGATCACCACGAAGCGCACGTTGTTCTCCAGGACCGTCGCCCGTTCCTTCGACAGTTGCCGGCGCAGTTGTTCCATCAGGAACCGGACTTCGTCCGCCGGACGCCGCCAGTTCTCGCTCGAAAACGCATACAGCGTCAGTTGCTCGAGGCCCAGCCGGGCCGATTCCTCGACGATCCGGCGCGCCGCCTGACCGCCGCGGCGGTGACCTTCGATCCGCGGCAATCCACGTTTGCGCGCCCACCGCCCGTTGCCGTCCATCACGATGGCCACGCGCTTCGGCCGGGCCTCGCGCGGCACGTCGGCCAACGCCTCGGGGATGTATGGGGTATTACCCATCGCGTCACTTACGGGCCATGCTCACTTGCCCGCAGACCTCCAATGACGAATGACGAAGTCCGAATGATGAATGAATGGCGAAAAGGCAATGACGAATGCTGACGGCGCCGGTTCTTTTTCGTCATTGGTCATTGTCGTTTGATTCGACATTCGGATTTCAAAATTCGTCATTCCGCTCATTTATGAGCGGAAGATCGTCTGTTCCCGGTCCGGGCCCACGCTGATCAGCATCACCGGCGCCCCCACCAACTCCTCCACGCGCTCCACGTAGTCGCGGGCTGCCCGCGGCAACTCCTCGAACGACCGCGCCCCCGAGATATTCTCTTCCCACGGCTCGAGGGTCTCCAGGATCGGCTCCGCCTCCGCCAGCACCTGCGGGTCGTCCGGAAACGTCTCCAGCCGCTTCCGCCCCACGCGGTACCCCGTGCAAATCTTGAGTTCCGGCAATCCGCCCAGCACGTCCAGGAGCGTGATGACGATCCCGTCCAGGCCGTTCAGCCTCGCCGAGTACCGGATCGCGAACGCGTCCAGCCAGCCGCACCGTCTCGGCCGGCCCGTCGTCGTCCCGTACTCGTTGCCCTGCTCGCGGATCTGGTCGCCGATCGCGTTCACGAGTTCCGTCGGGAACGGCCCTTCGCCGACGCGCGTCGTGTACGCCTTGACGACGCCCAGCACCTGGTCGATCGCCCGCGCTGGCACGCCCGTGCCCGGCCAGACGCCGGCCGTCGAAGCGTTCGAACTCGTGACATATGGATACGTCCCGTGGTCGATGTCCAGCAGCGTCCCCTGGGCCCCCTCGAAGAGGATCCGCTTCCCCTCCGCCACCGCGTCCAAGAGCAGGGCCGTCGTGTCGGCTATCAGGGGGCGGACCTCCTCGCCGTAGGCGGCATATTCCCGCCAGACGGCATCCGCGTCGAGCGGCTCGGCCCCGAACACGCCCGCGAACAGGCGGTTCTTCGCCGCCACGATCCGGCGGACCTTCGGCTCCAGGTGCTCCGGCCTCAGGAACTCGCCCGCCCGGATGGCGTGCACCCGGTTCGCCTTCTCCGCGTACGCCGGGCCGATGCCGCGCAGCGTCGTCCCGATCTTGCCTTTCCCCTCGTGCTTCTCCGAAAGGGCCTCGATCTGCTTGTGCCAAGGCCAGATGGTGTGCGCCCGGCTCGACACCTTCAGTCGCTCCCGCAGGCCCGGCGCCACCCCCTCGTGCCGCTCGATTTCTTCCAAGAGCACCTGCGGGTCCACCACCACGCCGCCGCCGATGACGCACTGGACCTGCTCGTGGAAAATGCCGGACGGCACGAGGTGCAGTTTGTACGTCTCCCCGCCGAACGCCACCGTGTGGCCGGCGTTGTTGCCCCCGTTGTACCGGACCACCAGGTCGTGCTCACCGGCCAGGAGGTCCACGATCTTGCCCTTGGCCTCGTCGCCCCACGTCAGGCCCACGACACAGGTGTTTCCTCGGGTCATCACGTCGCGACGCCTCCCTTAACGCCCTCGGCCGGCGCAAACCACCGGCGCTGCCCCTTCCCGAGGCACGCGCCGTTCGCCCAGTCTATCCGCCCTAGGCCCCCCATTCCAGGGAAAAACCCCTGCCAGACCCTTTCCGGGCCCGGTTTCGCTCAAGTGAACCCGCCTTCTTGACGATACTTCGACCGTGAGGCTGTGGGTCAACCCCGACTTGTTCGGGGGCAGCCTGCCTTGAAGGATCCGGGCAACGGCGAGCCCGGATCCTCTTTTATCATCCGCCCCGGCTCGGAAGCGAACCGAAGAATGACGAATGCCGAAACCCGAATGCCGAATCAAGCCCGAAATCCGAATGACGAAGGCTCGTCACCCATCGCCCCTACCGCGACGGCCGACCCCGCGCGGTTTGGTCATTGCTGTTTGCCGTTTGTCGTTTGATTCGTCCTTCGGGTTTCGTCATTCGCCATTCCATTCACGGTTCAATCAGCGCCTTGATGATCCCATCCTCGTACTTCTCCATCAACTCGAACCCCTCGGCCGCGTGCTCCAGGTCGAACCGGTGCGTGACGAAACTCGCGATGTCCGCCCTCCCGCTCGCCACCAGCGCGAGCGCCTGGCGCATCGTCCCCCGCGATCGCCTCACGAACACCAGGCTCAACTCCTTCCGCCGAGCCTCGTGCGGATCCACCGGAATCGTGTCCTCCTCCGCAATGCCGGCGCACGCCACCCGCGCCCCGATCGCCGCGACCTGGATCGCCTGCACCACCCCCGCCGCCCGGTTCGTGCACTCGAACACCAGGTCCGCCCCGTGCCCGTCCGTCAGCCGATTCATCGCCTCCGCCGGGTCTTCCTTCCCGACGTGGATCGTCGCGTCCGCCCCCAGCCGCTTCGCAATCGCCAGCCGGTAGTCCACCACGTCCGTCACGATGACGCGCGCCGCGCCGCCCGCGCGGGCCATCTGGAGGCACCCCAGCCCGATCGCGCCCGCGCCCACCACCGCCACCGTCTCGCCCGGCCGCATCCCCACCAGGTTCGCCGCGTGCACCGACACCTGGAACGGCTCCAGCATCGCCGCCTCCGCCAGGCTGAGCGAGTCCGGCACCGGGAGGCATTGCGACGCCTCCAGCACCGCGTACTCGCACATCAGGCCGTCCACCGGCGGCGTGCTGAGGAACTTCACCTTCGGGCACAGGTTCGGCCGGGCCGTCAGGCACCACGCGCAGTGCCCGCACGAGTGCGCCGGATCGACCGCCACACGCTGGCCCACCGCCAGGCCCGTCACCCCTTCGCCCAGGCCCGCCACTTCGCCCGCGCCCTCGTGGCCCGGAATCTGCGGCCCCCCGAGCACCTGCTTCCCGATGCGCCCGTGGGAATAGTAATGCACGTCCGACCCGCACACGCCGACCGCCCGCACGCGCATCAGGACCTGTCCCCGGCCCGGCTTCGGCTTCGGCCGCTCCTCCACCCGAAGGTCGTGGGTTCCATGCAACACGAGGGCTTTCATTGCTTCCTGCCTTTCTTTCGGGTGCGTGCGGCCCCGGGTTTCCTCGCGGGCGGTTTTGGCTTCCTCGCCCCCTTCGCGGGGACCTTGCTCTCGGCCAACTCACCGAACCGCCGCGCAATCACCAGCGCCGGGTCGAGCGGCACCTCGACCGCCCGGACGTCCTTCGGTATCGCAATCGTCGGCGCCGGCCGGAGACGCTTGCCCTCGAACTGCGGCAGCCACGGGGCCTCCGCCCGCAGCAACTCGGCCGTCATCTCGCGCGCCTCTTTCAACGTCAGGACCGCGCTTGTGAGCGGGTCCACCGCAATCGCCTGCATCGCCCGCTCCGGGTCCCCCGCCAGCGCCGCCTCCACCGTCAACTCCTGCACCGCGACGTTCGAGCGGTTCAGCGCCGCGCACCCGGCCGGCAGGTCGCCCACACGCTCCGGATGAAATCCCCGCCCGTCCACGAACACCGGCACCTCGACGCAGCAGCCCGCCGGCAGGTTCGTGATGTACCCGTCGTTCCGCACGTTCCCGTTCAAGCGGAACGGCACGTCGGTCTGGTGCGCCTCCAGGATGTACGAGCAATACTCGACGCTCCGCCCGCGGATCTTCGGGTCCTCCGCCTCCAGGTAATCCACGCCCTCGTATTTCTCCTTCAGCATCGTGGAGTAGCGGTAGTACGCCCCCGACGCCCCGCCGAAGTCCGGCTGGTCGCAGTAAAGGTCCATGGCCCGCTTGTGGCTGCGGAACCACGGCAGGTATTCCGACAGGTGCCCCGTGCTCTCCGTCATGAAGTACCCGAAGTGCCGCATCACCTCGCACCGCACCTTCTCGTTCACGTAATAGGCGGGCTTCTCGATCTGTTCACGCAAGATGGGATTGAGGTCCCGACCGTCGCGCTTGTCCCGCAGCCTCAGAAACCACGCCATGTGGTTGATCCCCGCCGCGAGGAAATCGATCTCGCCCTTCGGCACGCCGACGTATCGGCTCACCAGGTCGAGCGTCGTCTGCACACCGTGGCACAGGCCGATGAACTGGACGGAGGCCGACCGCCCCAGCGCCGCGCACACCGCACCCATCGGATTGACATAGTTTAAGAGGAGCGCCTCCGGGCAGAGCGCCTCCATGTCGCGCGCCAGTTCGACCATCACCGGGATCGTCCGCAGCGCCCGCATCACGCCCCCCGGCCCGAGCGTGTCGCCGATGCACTGGTCCACGCCCCAGCGCAGCGGGATCTCGTAATCGGAGCGGAACACCTCCAGACCGCCCACCTGCAGCATCGCGATGACGTAGTCCGCGCCCTGGAGCGCCTCGCGACGGTCCAGCGTCGCCGACACCGTCGCCTCGCACCCATTCGTGCGGATCACGCGCTCGACGAACCGTTCCATCTGCGCGAGTTTCGGTCTGGTGCGGCTCATGAGGCGGATTTCCGCGCCCCGGAGGGCCGGCGTCGCCAGGATGTCCATCGCGAGGGTCTTCGCGAACACCAGGCTTCCCGCCCCGATCATCGCAATTTTCGCCATCGCCCGCTCTCCTTCGCTGCGCGCCCCGCAGGTTTACCCGCCGTGCGAAACCGGCTACAAACGCCTTTCAGCTAGCCTGCAAGTTCTTGGTGACACTCGCGGCAGGTCAGCAGGCAGTTATTCTCGCTGTAACCCTTGGTGCTGTCTTTGCGGTGGATTTCCACGCCCTTGAGGGAATGGAATTCCTTGCGGCAGACTTGGCAACTTGTCTGGCCCGAATCCCAGAGCGCCTTTTTGATAGGCCGCTTCACGCGGATCTCGTCCTGGAGGAGTCGCGCGAATATCCAACGGTTGATCTTGAACGTCAGGACCTCATCCTTGCCTGCGGCACGCGCAATCAAGCAACGCACGCGGTTCAGAATCGGGTCGGCCAACTGTTTGACCTCCGGATCGCGCGCCTGGGGGCCTCTTGCCATCGGCTGCCTCTCTGCCTCGGCGGTGGGCGCGACAGGTGCTGTTCTGCCGACGCGCCGGCATTCGCCCTTTTCGGCTCGAAGGTTCTCACGCTCCTTTTCGGACAAGAGGTCCCTAAACCGCCCCCGCGTCGCTTGATAACGGTACCACACCCAGTGTGTTTTCTTCCAAAGGCTCTGGGGAAAGTGCTTCTTCACCTCGGACGTTAGAGCATCGTAATCAACCCGCCCGTTTGTACGATGAATGTAGTCGAGCACTAAAGCCTTGATGGTTCTGTACTCGCCCGATGGCGTCGGCATGGCGACCCCCTTTCATTTCGCACTCCACACTCCCCACTCCGCACTCCGCACTTCTCAAAACTCCGTCGTCCCCGTGAACTGCACCCCGCGGATCCGCACCGTCGGCACCACGTACGGCCCGCGCACGAGCACGAGCCGCCGCGACGCCCCGTCCATCCGACCCAGTGCCTCCAACACGTTCTGGGTATACCGCAAGTTCCGCACCGGGGCCACGATTTCCCCGTCCTCCACCAGGAACGTCCCGTCCCGCGTCATCCCCGTCAGGACCGTCTTCATCGGGTCCAGGATGTTCGTGTAATGAAACCGCGTCACCACGAGGCCGCACTTCATCTCCGCGACCAGACGCCGCGCGCTCGAACGCCCGCCCTTCAAAAATAAGTGCATCGGCAGGCACTCGCCCGCGCTCGTCGCCGGCAGGCCGTGCCCCGTCGAACGCCATTTCCCCAACCGCCGCGCCACCGCGTAGTTCGTCGCCACCGCCTTCGCCATGCCGTCCTCGATGAGCGCGATCCGACGTTTCGGCATCCCCTCGTAATCGAACGCCTGCGGAATCGTCCGCCGGTCCAGACCGTTGTCCCAGATCGTGACCGCTTCCCCCGTCACCCGCTCGCCCAGCCGGCCCGCCAGCG
>JAPLMM010000065.1 GCA_026387035.1 Planctomycetota bacterium | reverse complement strand
AGCCGCCGACAAACCCCGCAGCGCCGAGGTCAGCCGAAAGACCAAGGAAACCCAAATCACCCTCCGCCTCGACCTCGACGGCCGGGGCGGGGCGGACGTCGAATCCCCCATCGGGTTCCTCAACCACATGCTCGCGCTCCTCGCGCGCCACGCCTCGATCGACCTGGCCGTCAAGGCCGCGGGAGACACCGACGTGGACCCGCACCACACGGTTGAAGATATTGGCATTTGCCTGGGCCAGGCCCTCGCCGAGGCGCTCGGCTCGAAGGAGGGGATTGCGCGCTTCGGCTGCGCGGCCGTGCCCATGGACGAGGCCCTCGCCCAGGTGTCGCTCGACCTCTCGGGCCGGCCGTTCCTCGTGTACCAGGTCGAGTTTCCCGGCGAGCGTGTCGGCGAGTTCGAGACGGAACTCGTCCGCGACTTCCTCCAGGCCTTCGCCACGCACGCCAAGATGACGCTCCACGTCCGCGTTCCGTACGGCTCAAACGATCACCACATCGCCGAGGCCGTTTTCAAGGCCCTCGCCCGCGCGCTGCGGGCCGCCGTCGCCCGCGACCCCCGCGTCACCGGCACGCCTTCGACCAAGGGCGTGTTGTAACACGCGACGCTAAGTGCGCATCACGGAACGCGCTCGCCTGCGGCTTGCGGCTAATCATAATGTTTAGCCGCGAGCCGCAGGCGAGCGCGCGTTGTTGAGGAGACGAGCGCGTTACGACCCCGACCGTTCCACACCGAACGGCATCACAAACGACCACTGTTGTCGCGTCAGACCTTCCTTGGCGGGATTGTCCTCAACATAGCGAATGGCGCGCCGGACGTCGGCCGGAGTCCCAAGGAACACTTTCCACAGGCCGCGCGCCCACGCATGAGGCAACCGGCCGCACTTCTCCCGCAGCGATCCTAAAGGATAAAGCCCCCCCGACATCAGTTGCCGCGTCGCCGCTCCCTTGAGCAAGTTGGCAATCTGCTCGATGGGATAGCGGTGCTGCTCCACGACCAGGTGCGTGTGTTCCGGAAGGATCGAGCACGCGCAGATATTCAGCGCGCTTCTGTTCACCAAGGCGCCAAAACCGCGCCCAATCGCACTCGCCTGTCTGCCGGTGAATCGGACGGCGGGGTATTTCAGGACCTGCTTAGCGCGAGCGCGCGCCCGGCGATCGTGCAGTTCTCCGGCCAGCGACCGGCGTTCGTCGGTCTTCGTGGCCCGGCCGAAACGGACAAGTTCCCAAGCCCCGACAAAATCCGACCACGAACCGCGAGGATCGTTCGGCAACCAGAAACCGTAGGCGGTGAGGATGACGTGAAATCCGATGACCATGGTTCTAACGCGCTCCCTTTCAGGTCGCGGCTAAGCGTTCGCGCTCGCCTCCGGGTCGCGGCTAATCATAATGTTTAGCCGCGAGCCGGAGGCGAGCGCGCGCCGTTCGAGCGCCCGCGCGAACATATGACGTTCCCGCGCCGCCGCACGTCATTCTAAAAGCGCCGTCTCGGGCAACTCGCCGACGAGCGGCAGGCAGTAATCCCGGAACGT
>JAPLMM010000064.1 GCA_026387035.1 Planctomycetota bacterium | reverse complement strand
CGGCCGACGAACGCAGGGCATTCCCCTGCCAGGATGCAGCCTCAGGCGGAATAGGCCGCCAAATTACCATGCTCCGCGAACCGACGCAATCCAAATCGTCGGCTGCGATTCCGCTCCATCATCACCCCCGCCCACCTGCCGCGCTCATCACGCCCTCTATCACCTCTCGCAAGGGCGCAAAGTCGAACTCTTCAACCAGCCTCGTCACTTTCCGGGCCACCGCGTCTCGATTCCACTGCTGGTGACGGTGGAACATCCGGACGGCCAGCGGCGCCGCTGCCAGCGCCCGATCGAACTCTTGCGGCCCGGGCTCCAGGTCCGTCTCGTATGGATGCAGGTACACAACAGCCGGTCGCTCGCGCATCACGCGCCGCATCGCCCACCGTGCGAAAGCGTACGGAAAGTGCCTGAGGTACCCTCCCCCGCACGCTGGCAAGGCCTTGCCCAGCACGGAGACGACCGACATCGGCGCCTCGACGATCGTCCGCCCGCCCGCCAGGTCCCTCCGATGAATGTCGCGCGGGAACCCCGGCCAACCGTAGCGCCGGCCCGCGAACGGGAAGACGCTGCTGTCGTAACGGAACCCGAGGTCAACCAGTTCCTCCAGCGCCCAGGCCGTCTCCGGCACGATGGAAAACGCGGGCGCGCGATGGCCGATGACTTCGCCGCCCACGATGTCCTCGAGCAGTTTTCTGGTCCGGCCGACTTCCCGGCGAAACTCCTCCCGCGAAAGCCCCTGGATCGGCCGGTGCCAGTAACCGTGAACCCCGATCTCGTGCCCCGCCTCCGCAATGCCACGCACGAGTCTGGGGAACACCTCCCCGACCTCGCCGAGAATGAAGAACGTGGCCTTGATTCCCCGATCGGCCAGGAGGGCCAGCAGGCGCTCCGTATTGCGGACGACGGCCTCCGTGGGGGCCATCGCGAGGCCCAGCCGGTCGCGGGCCATGATGCTGTAGTAATCCTCGACGTCGATTGTCAGCGCGTTGGGAATCATTCGTTCAGGGCAGGCTCCGGCTTAACCTCGGCCCGACCAGGCGGGTCACCCACAGGGGGAGTTTCTTCCACATTTCGACCTTTCTCCGATACTTCGCCTCGTCCGGCGCCAGAATCGTCAACTCGTGGCCGGGACGGACCCAATACTGGTAGTGGAGGTTGACCGGTTCGGGCCCCCATTGTTTCTTGAATCGGTAGGTCGCCCCTTCGGCGGTGCAGCGTCCGAAGTCGAACGCCGACGCCCCGGCCTTGCCGTAGTGCTCCAGGACGGACCAGTAGAGCAAATGGTTCGGGCAGAGCGAGTTGTATTCGACGAGCGTGGCGGCCCACGGGATTTCGACGAGGCCGTTGAAGCACGTCGTCAGCCCTGCGCCGACCGTCTGGTCACCCAGCCGCACGACGAAGATCCGCGACTCATCCGGAAACCGCGTCAGGATGGCGGCCATCAACGCCCGCGAGTAGGGCGGCGTACCGAGTTGCCTCATGCGAATCGTATAGACCCGGTAGAAATCGTCGAGAAGTTCCGCGCCGCCGCTCGCGGTCGTGATGTCCGACTTCTGGGCCTTACGGACCTGGTTGCGGACCTTCGGGTCGAATTGCTTCCAGAGGTCCTCCGGGTCGGCCGTCAACGCCAGGTGCATGCATATCTTGCCTTCGTAGAGTTGCAGGTCAAACGGCATCGGTTCGATGTTGCGGAACTCAATCGACTCGCAACGGCGCTCGGCGGCCAGTTCGACCGCTTGTGCAAACAGGGCGTCCATCGCCTCGCGACTCGCCGCCAGAGGCCCGCCATAGTTCCCAAACGCCTGCGACACCATGCGGTTGCCGAACAGCCAACTCTTCACGTGCGTCAGGGGAAGGACGCCGCGAATCTCGCCGCCTTCGTGCGCCACCAGGTAGAAAACGTCGTACCCGAGGTCGCGGCGCAGCATCTCGCTCCACGCGGGCCGGTGGCATATAGTCGCCGCCGGCTGGCCGCGCACAAACCCCTCGCAGGCCGCCTCAGGGCCTTCCAGAACACGAACGTCCACAAGACCTCCTTGCCCACCGTCCGGCGGTTGCTTACGACGCGCGCCGCCCTTCTGCGACGCGCGTGACAATCTCGAGAAGCCGCTCGGCAAGCATCCGGCGTGAAAAGTTCTCGGCCACAAAACGCCGACCGCTCTCGCCCATCCTCCGGGCGGCTTCCGGATCCCGGCGCATGGCGCGGAGGGCCTCGCGAAAGGCCCGCGGGTTCTCCGGTTCGGCAAACAGGCCCGCTCCTGCCTTTTCCACCAACTCCCGGGCCACCCCGTCAATCGCGATAATAATCGGCCGGGCGCAGCACATGTAGTCGAACACCTTGTTCGGGTAATACATTTTGTAGTGCTCGATGTTCATGAGCGTGGCCGTGCAAACGTCCGACGCATTGATGTAGTCCGCCACTTCGGCCTTCGCCACAGCATCCGCGAACACGACGTTGGTCAGACCTTCGCGACCGGCGCGGGCCACCAAATCGCCCTTGACCGGCCCGTCGCCCACCAGCATAAATCGTACGTCGGGCATCTCGTCCTTGACAAGCGCCGCGGTGTCGAGCAACTGGTCGAGCGCGTTGGCCCGCCCGTGCGCCCCAAAGTAACTCACGACGACCTTTCCCTCCAATCCGAGTTTTCGGCGGACGGCGTTTTCCTTCGGCCCCGGCTCGAGCAGGTCCAGGTCCGCCCCATTGGGGATCATGCTCATCCGGGCCCGCGGCACCCCTTTGTGATCGGCTATCCAACGCTCAAACGCAGGAGTCAGGACATTCACCCAGCGGCTTCGACGATACCCGACGGCCTCCATCCAGTAGAACAGCCTCAGGGCGAGACGATTCCGGAGCAACCCTTCGGCCACCAGGCAGTCGGGCCACAGGTCGCGGACTTCAAAAACCGCCGGCGCCCCGTGCCAGGCCGACAGCGCCCACATTGTCAGCGTGACGCCGAGCGGAGGGCTCGTCGCCACGATCACGTCGGGCCGCGGCGCCCGCAGGATGCCCGCGAGGATACTGGAGACCATGAAGGTCACGAGCGCCCACGCGCGGCCGAGACGGCTCCCGCTCGCGTAGGAGCGGCTCACGTGGCACCGCAGGACCGTCACGCCCGGTCCCTCCTGCTGCCGCGTGATGTATCGGCCGCGACAGTCCGGGTATCGCCGGCCCGTCGCGTAATGGAGGTTGCCGGCGATCACCGTAATCTCATGGCCCTTGGCAGCCCAGTACTTCACGAACTCGTTCCATCGCGATCCGCCCGGATCGCCCGGGCCGAGGAAAAACTGGTGGACCAGGAGGACTCTCACGCCTTGGCTCCGATCAGCCGCTCATACAGGTCCGCCCATCGCGGGAGCATGGTTTCGTCGCTGAAGTGTTCGCGCGCCCTCCGCCTCGCCACCTCTCCCATGCGTCGCCGACGGTCCGGATCGCCGGCCAGTTCCTCGAGGACTTTGGCCAGCGCGCCAGAGTCGCGCTGCGGCACGAGGACGCCGGCCCCGCCACTTACCACGTCGGCACAGAACCCCTGGTCGCACGTGACGACGGCCAGGCCGAGGGCCATCGCCTCCGTCAGGGCGTTCGAGTGGCCCTCGGTGACGTGGAATGTGGGCATCGCATACACGTGCCCCTTGGCCGCAAGTTCCAGGAGGTGCGCCTTCGGCATCCCCCCGTGCAAGACGATCACGTCCTGAAGGCCGTGCTGCTCGATGATGGCACGAATCTTTCGGTCTGCTCCCTCTTCGGGTGGACCGATGAGGTCCAGCCGGACAGGGACCCGCCGGGCGATCTTCGCCACGGCCTCGGCGAGGTCCACGACGCCCTTGGCCTCGTGGAGCCGCCCGGTGAAGACGACCCGCAGGGGCGCGGCACCGCCGGCGTCCGCCCGGTAGCGGGCGCCCGTCTCTGCCCAACTGATGAAGTTGGGCATGTAAAGAGCCTCGACTCCCCATCGATCCCGAATGTAATTGACGTAAGGGCGCCCCTCAACCGTCACGGCATCGGCTGAACGGATCATCTTGTCGAGCAGGCGCTGCACGCGCGGAGGACTGGTTTCCGCAAACTCGATGAACCGCCCGGCACGGATATCGTAGATCCGCTTCCACCCCAGCCGCCCCGCCCATCGGAAAAAGGTCGCGTGCTGAAGGAAGCGGCGGCGCGGCCAGACGATGCCGCAGATATGGAAGATCCGGATCGAAGGAACCCGCGCCGCCCGGCGGAACCTGAGGAGGTCCCGAAGCGCCAGATGCACCATCCCGAAGTATCGGCCGACCCCCGGCCCGATATGCGGGTGGCTCGTGTCGATGATGTAGTACCCGAAACGTTCGGCTAGCGCGGAACCGCGCAGGAGCATCACGTAAGAAGCATACCCGCCGTAAGGGGGCGGCAGCGGGCCCAGCAACGCGACCTTCGGGGCGGTCGGATTGTTCGGCGAGCAGTTCACGCCTGCGTGTTCCTCGGCGACCGGGTCGTCCGG
>JAPLMM010000063.1 GCA_026387035.1 Planctomycetota bacterium | reverse complement strand
CCCCAAGATCATGGACGTCAAGTTCACCAGCCACCTGGAAGAAGAACTGGACAAGGTGGAGGAGGCGAAGGTAGAATCGCTGAAGGTCATCCGGGAGTTTTGGGAACCGTTCTCCGAGGCCCTTGAGAAAGCGAGCGAAGAAATGACGAGCGCAAAGAACAACGTCGACGAGAATGCCGGGCCGTGCCCCGAGTGCAGCAAGCCGCTCGTCAAGCGGTGGTCGAAGCGAGGGGCGTTCCTCGGCTGCAGCGGCTTCCCCGATTGCAAGCACACGCAGCCGCTGGAAGGCGAAGCACGCCCGCAGGCGAAACCGACCGAACACAAGTGCGAAAAGTGCGGGGGGACGATGCTGCTGAGACTGAACGAACGCAGGGAGCCGTTCCTCGGCTGCGAGAACTTCCCGAAATGCCGCAGCACCCTCCCCTGCGACGCCGAAGGGAACCCCGTCAAGCCCGAGCCGACCGGCGAGGTCTGCGAAAAGTGCGGCGCGGAGATGGTGGTCAAACGCGGGCGGCGAGGCCCGTTCCTGGCGTGCTCGGCCTTTCCAAAGTGCCGAAACGCCAAGCCTCTGGCGGGCGAAAAACGCGCGGGCGGCAAGAAGGCGGCCGACACCGGCAGTGCATCGGCGGGTGACACTGGTCCCGGTCCCGACCTGTCGGGAGGACCCGCCAGTGCTTCGCGACCGCCGAAGGCCAAGGCCGAGCCCACCGACCAGACTTGCCCGGACTGCAGCCAGCCGATGGTCATCCGCTCCGGAAGCCGGGGGCGATTCCTCGGCTGCTCCGGCTACCCCAAGTGCCGGCACACCGAGAATCTGCCGGACGATCTGAAATAGTGGCCGGAAGGAAAAGGACTCCCGGTGTTATTCCCTCTGTAGACACTGGTGGGCAAGCCACCAGTGCCACCCCGCCGCCGACCGCAAAGCGTTTGCATCGCGGCGCGCTTCCGCTATAGTGCGATGCCACGGGGCAACGGGCGAGGCGGCCGCCGATGCGCATCACGGTCCTGGGGTCGGGAACGAGCCACGGCGTGCCGATGATCGGATGCCGGTGCCCGGTCTGCACGTCGGTGGACCCCCGCAATCGCCGCCTCCGCACGAGTGCCGCCGTCCAGATGGGTGCGCGGACGCTCCTCATCGACACGACGCCGGACCTCAGGCTCCAGGCGATAACCCACGGCCTGGACCGCGCCGACGCCGTCTGCTTCACGCACGCTCACGCGGACCACATCATGGGCTTCGACGAGTTGCGTCGGTTCGGCGAAATCAGCGGGCGGTGCGTCCCGGTGTACGCGACGCCTGCGACGCTCGCGCGGCTTCAGCCGACGTTCGACTATGCGATCACGGACGCGGGCTTCCTGTTCGGCATCCCGCTGGTGGAGTGGCACGCCTGGACGGAGCCGGTGGAACTCTGGGACCATCGCCTGACGCCGGTGAGCCTCATGCACGGCGTGCACCCGGCGACGGGCGTGCGGATTGACGCGCCGGAAGGGTCGTCGCTCGCGTGGTGCCCGGACTGCTGCGGCATGCCGAAAGAGTCGAAAGCCCTGCTGCGGGGGCTGGACGTCCTTTTCCTAGACGGCCTGCGCCACGAGCCGCATCCTACTCATTTCACCGTGTCCGAAGCGGTCGAGGCGATCCGGGAACTCGCACCCCGGCAAGCCTATCTCGTGCACATGACGCACGACCTGGACCACGCCCGGACGGAAGCCACGCTGCCGACGTTGAAGGAAGTGCCTGGCGGCGTGCGGTTGGCGTACGACGGCCTCGTGTTTAACGTCCAGCGCCAGAGGGCGTAGGGCCCCTCGCCACACGGACGGCCGAAACCCCATTCCCCACGTGTCCAGTGAGGCGGCCCCGGGCGGCCGGAGGCCGATGCGGGGAGATTCCAGCGGTATAGCGGCCCAAGGGGGCCCTTCTGGGCAGAGACGGGAATGGCTTGAAGTCGGGCGGCGTGGCGGCTAGTATTCCATACGGGAAGCGGTTTCGCGAACCGACGGGCACGGGGCACGCCGCGGGCGAGGCAAGGTAAACATGAAGACACACTGGCACCGGAAAAACGCGGATCGGGGCTTCACGCTCGTCGAACTGCTGATCGTGATCGTGATCATCGCGATCCTGGCGGGCCTCCTGTTTCCGGCCATCACGGCGGCTTTCGACGCCGCTCAGAGTCTCGAGTGCCGCAACAATCTTAAGGAAATCGCTCAGGCGGTCTTGCGGTATGCCAACGAAAACGACGGCGTCATCGTGCCGGCGTACGACGAGGAGGCGGGCTTGAGGTGGGCGAATATCCTGGTGATGCGCGGTTATGTGAAGGCGACGAATCTCGTCGCGAAGCCCAACGAGGACCCGCTGGAGAAACGCAGCATCCTGCTATGTCCCTCGACCCTGCCGGAGAAAAATTCGATGTCGACCAACCCTGTCAGCCCTTTTGATGACAAGGCCCAGGGGTGGTACGAGATGGGGATGGCCACGCACAAGGTGGCCTGCTCCTACTACTGGAATGGATGCGCGGAAACTGGGCTCACCTACTGGCGCCAGTTTCCGTCGCTCTACATACCGGGCAACGATCCGAACAAGAAACAATACCTCCACTACCTGACGGAGATTCAGCAGCGGACGAGAACCGTGATGGCGATGGACGGCCTTTCTATAAACGCCCAGATACCTTCGAAACGCGGCCGAATCGCCGCCCGTCATCGCGGCAAATATGGAAAACGCAGCCGCACCAACATCGTCTTCTACGACGGCCATGCCGAGGAATACGAGTGGACCCTGGACTACACGAAAACCCCTCCCTGGAAGGACGATCTGCTCTGGGCCACGACCGAACTGCGCGCCACTTCCAACCTCATCTTCCGGCTGGACGATCAGAACTACGCGCCGCCTTAGGAGTAGAAATAGGGAACGCACGCCCCCACCGAGGCGGCGGGACGGCATGTCTGCGGACGCGGCCTGAGAAAAAAAGCGCGTCGGCGGCGAAGCCGGCGCGCCGGTCCTTTGCGCGGCTCGTTCGGCCTCAGATATCCCCGTTGACCTTGAGCCAGGCGAGGATCCGGCCGGCCGTTTCTTCGGGCGAGAAACAGTCGGTCGGAATCTCGTAATGGCAGGCGGCTAAATACTTCGGTCGCCGCTCCTCCAGGAGGTTCCTGATTTCGGCGATGCCGCCGGAATCCGTCAGGTTCGGCCGCTCGGCCGCCGTCTTCGGATCCGCTTGCATCCGATCCCAGATCGTTTCGGGCGATGCCGTCAGAAGCACCACGCGACCCCCCGCGCGGAGGGCCCGGGCGTTGGCCTCGTCGAGGACCGCGCCACCCCCGGCGCTAATCACCTGGCGATCGTGCGCCGCTACGTCGGCGATCGTCTCGCGTTCGCGCCGGCGGAAATCCGGCCACCCTTCCTCGGCCACGATTTCCTTGATGCTCCAGCCGGCCCGTTCCTGAACGAGCGTATCGGTGTCCACGAGCGGCCAG
>JAPLMM010000062.1 GCA_026387035.1 Planctomycetota bacterium | reverse complement strand
AACGGCGCGCGGGGGTGATTGCAGATTGGAAATTGGAGATTTCAGATTGAACGGGGGGGCCGATTCCGCCGTTCATCTCCGGTCCAGGGCTTGGCCCTTCTTGCCGAGTTCGAACAGGCACTGGATCTCTTTCTCGGAGAGGGCCCTGGCGAAGACCGCGACCTCGTCGATCAGCCCTCCGAAGTTGTTCTCGACGTAGCCGCTGCCCAGTCGCAGCGGCAACTGCGAGGCGACCGAGGAGTCGTAAGCAGTCTTCTGCTGGTCAGTTTTGACCCCGTTCTTGTACCAGGCGATTGTTTTTTTTTCGAAGTCCCGGACGAGCACCAGATGTGCCCACTGGCCGACGTTCAGGGGCTTGGTCATGGCGATGCTGACGTAGGGATCGACATTGCCGCCGCCCCGGCCGTAGTAGAAGTTGATCCGGCCGTCGGGTTCGAGCGTCATGGTTCCCTCGCCGCCGTAGGCCTTGGCGAACGGATTCTGCCGCACCATCAGCCGCGAAGGCATCAGCCGCAGCGAAACTGTCATGCTGCCGGTGATCTTGAGCGACGGGGGGCTTCCGAAATCGATGGAGTCGGCCTTTCCGTCGAAGCGGAGGGCGTCGCCGACGGGCCCGCCCTCGATTGCGCCGCCGTGGACCGTGCCGTGGTTGCCCAGCCCGCTCAGGTCGCGGACGTACGATGTATTATTGCTTACGAAGAACGTGTTGCGGCTGAAGGTGAGAACGAGGACGGCGCCGGGCGGCAGTTTGGGTTTCGGCTTGAACTTTTCGAGGGCGTCGGCAACGGCCAGGAGGCCGGCCTGGGCCTGTGCCCGCAGCGCATCGACTACGGCGTGCTTTTCGAGGAACACCTCGTAATACATTTTGGCGCGAAGGAGCATGGCCTCCTCCGCGGCCGGCCCCGCTTTGGCCGCGAGGCTCGCGTACCACTGGCCGAGTTTCAGGAGTGCGGCTTCCGGAAGTCGCCCGATGGTCATGCCGGCCAGCAGGATGAGTTTGCTTTCCAGGTCATTGGCGCCGACCGCCAGGTACTTGCCGGCCTGCTCCGGGGCGTCGAGTTCCACGAGGAAGAGCCGCACGACCCGGTCGCGGGCTTCGACGTCGTCCGGCTTCTCCGCCAGGTGGGCCGTCAGCCGGTCCACCTCAGGCTTGATGCGCATGCGTGTCTTCGCCTGGGCGAGCCGCGACTGGAGAGCACGGGCCTCGGGCAAATCAAGGGCCTCGGCGATGTCGAAGGCCCTCAGGTACGTCGCCGCCGCCTTGCCGTAGTCCATCGCGTGCGATTCCTCGGCCCCCTGGGCGGCGAGCAGATCGACCAGGCGCTGCCCGGCCTTGGCCTGCTCCTCGGCGCGGCCGGCCCGATACACCTTCTGCCACAGATCGATCGCCCGGGCCCGAGCGTCGGCGGCGCGTTCGGGCGCGCGCGACGCCAGGAGTTCCAAGGCCTCTGCGGCCACCGGGTAACCCTCGAGGGCCTTGGCAGCCAGTTGGGCGGCCTCCTCCAGGACCCAGATGGCGAGGTCGGGGGGCTGATCCGGTTTACGTGCAAAGGCCACCATCCGCCGCGCCACGTCGATGTCGTCGGCCGCGCTTCGCGTCGCCTTGGCCGCAGCGATGTCCTTGCGGAAGATGGCCTTGGCTTGGTCGTCGGCATCGGCCACTCGGGAGGGGGGCTGGGCGGGCGCAGACGCCAGGGCCGGCACGCCGAACACCAGCACCAGGATTCCCGCCGGGATCAGGAGTCGGCGCACGATCGTCCCTCGCCTTTATGCGGCTACGGCGTATCCAGAGCCTGTTGCACGAACACCACCGCCCCGTCGAGTCCCGGCGCGCCGGGACAAGGGGAGAGGAGCGTCAAAGAGCCTTATGCAAGTTTTTTGGCGATCTCCTCGTCGAGGATGTCTTTCACGGTCAAGGCACGAATCATTATACCAGGGGAGCAATAGGGAAACAACGAGTAACGTAGTGACGGAGTAACGTAGTGCCGAAGTAACGGCGGCTGGCGAAACGGCACACCCTTCAACGCAGAGCACGCCGAGGACGCAGAGAAAGGCAGGAATGGGGGAATGGCGACAGCAAACGGCAAACGACAATGACCAAGGCGAGATCCCTCGGCGGTCAATCGGACCGCGATTCGGCCAGGGTGCGGATCTCATCGAGCAGGGCGTCGAGGAGGTCTTTTTCCGGGACCTTGCGGAGGGCTTTGCCCTCGCGGAAAAGCATGCCGTGGCCCTTTCCGGCGGCCACGCCGACGTCGGCTTCGACCGCCTCGCCCGGACCGTTCACGACGCACCCCATGACGGCCACGGTCAGCGGTTCGAGGACGTCGCGGGTGCGGGCCTTAAGCGCCTCGACCAGTCCGATGAGGTCCACCTCGCACCGGCCGCACGTCGGACATGAAAGAATGCGGATGCCCAGCCGCGGGCGGAGACCCAGTTCGGCGAGGATTTCCTGGGCCATGAGGACTTCGTTCACGGAAGAGCCCGTCAGGCTCACTCGCACGGTGTCGCCGATGCCTTCCGACAGAAGCGTCCCGAGGACGATGGCCGAACGGGTGCGGGCCTCGTCCATCGGCCCGGCGGCGGTGATGCCGAGGTGAAGCGGCAGGTCGCAGGCCTCGGCCAGCAGCCGGTAGGCCTGGAGCGTGGTCGGCACGTCGGACGCCTTGGCCGAGAGCACCAGGTCGCGAAAGCCTTCGGTCTCGGCCTTGCGGACCCATTCCATGAGGACGTCCACCATGAGGCGTGCGAGGTCCCTGCATCCGCGAAGCGGGCGGCTCGAACGGCGTCCCCACCTTTCGCTTCGCTCAAGGTGGGGCTTTGGGCGGCGCGCGCCGCGGACGCTGCCGGAGTTGACGCCGAAACGGATGGGCCGGCCGAGTTCCGCCGCCCGCGCGAGCACCCGGCGCAGGCCGTCCGGATCGTCGATGTTGCCCGGATTGAGGCGGACCTTGGCGACGCCCGCATCGAGGGCCTTGAGCGCGAGCGACGTGGTGAAGTGAATGTCGGCAATCAGGGGGACCGGCGAGGACCGGACGAGTTCCGCCAGGGCGTCGGCGTCGGAAAGCGAAGGGACCGCGACGCGCACGAGATCGCACCCTGCGGCCGCAAGGCGCCGAATCTGAGCCAGCGTCTCCCTCACGTCGCGCGTGTGCGTGGTCGTCATGGACTGGATGCTGACGGGGTGGGCGCCGCCGATCGGCACGGGGCCGACGTGGACCGCCCGGCTCGGACGCCTCGCGAATCGTTTGTCGCCCGCCATGGGCGTCATTATCTTGGGCAGACGGCGGACCTGTCAAGGCCGCACGGCTCAAGCCCGTGCGCACGGCCGGGCAAGACCGGCCGTGCCACACCAGGCACGTATCGCGGCCTCGGCAAATGCCAGAAAATCTTGGCACACCCCGGCGGAAGATGCCGCTTGACACGAGTAGCACTCTTCTGTAGGATGTGCTATCGGCAAAGGAGGGCGGGTCATGAGCGGCACGTTGGTCCGTTTCGGTGTTTCGATGGACGAGCGGCTCCTGAAGGTCCTCGACGGCATCGTGGTCCGGCGCGGGTACACGAGCCGAAGCGAGGCCCTGCGCGATCTCGTGCGGGCCGAGCAGGTCCGCGAGGCCTGGGAGAAGGAAAGCGGGCCCGTCGTCGGCACACTCACACTCATCTACGACCATCACGTGCGGGAACTCGCGGAGCGGCTCGTGAGCCTCCAGCACGACCACCACGGCCTGGTCCACTCGACGATGCACGTCCACCTGTCGCACCGGATGTGCCTGGAGGTGATCGTGCTGAACGGCAAGCCTCAGGAGGTTCAGCGGCTGGCGGACCGCCTGATTGCCGCGAGGGGCGTGAAGCACGGGCGCCTCGTGGCGACGACGGGCGAGGACCTTGTTTAGCCG
>JAPLMM010000061.1 GCA_026387035.1 Planctomycetota bacterium | reverse complement strand
GCCCTCGGCCGCGGCCGAACTCGTCGTTCCCGACGCGCGGGAGGTCCTGGCGGCGCTTCGGGCGCAGGACCGGCGGATGGCGCGGCACGTCCGGCACCGGCTGGAACGGCTGGGCGACCGGCTGGCCCTCTACCGCCTGCGGGCGGCCGGGCGGACCCTGCTCGTCCACCGCTGGCGGGCGCGCGTGGACGGCTTCGCGCAGCGTCTCGCGGACCTCGACCCGGACCGGGTGCTCGGGCGCGGCTACAGCCGCACGGTGCTCGAGCGCACGGGCGCGACGCTCCTGCGGGCGGCGGACGCGCGGCCGGGCGACCGCCTGCGGACGCACCTTGCGAAAGGGGAACTGGCGAGCCGGGTGGAGAATACGACAGGCAACCCGCCGTCGTCCTGACAAGTCAGGACTATGGCGGGCAGGCAGGCAATAGGCAATCACGGTTAGCCGCGACCCGAAGGGGAGCGGGCCAAAACACACGATTCGGAGGCGTGCCATGGCAAAGAAAAAGGCGGCGAAGCAGGACTTGTCCGCCGAAGCCCAACTTGTCCGCCATAGCCCGCAGGGCGACGGCGGACGGGCGAAGGCGGAAGGGCCCTCGTTCGAGGAGCGGTTGGCTCGGATCGAGGAAATCGTCGAGCGCCTCGAGTCGGGCGAGGCGGGGCTGGACGAATCGCTGAGGCTCTATGCCGAGGGCGCGGAACTCATCAAGGCCTGCCGGGCCATCCTGGCCGAGGCCGAGAAACGCATCTCGAAACTCTCGGAGACGGCCGGCGGCGAACTTAAGCAAGAACCGTTCGAGCCGGAAGAAAGCGAGGCCGAACAATGACATGCCGGCACGCGAACTTTCCCGCAGGGACCTTCGGCCTGTCGGCGGCGATTCTGCTGCCCCTCGCCCTGGCAGCCGGGTGCGCGGGAACGGCCGAGCGGGACGTCCTCTTTCAAACGGCCACGCTCGGCGCGCTCGTGGAAGGCGTGTACGACGGGAACCTGGCAATCGGGGAACTGAAGAAGCACGGCGATCTGGGGCTCGGGACGTTCGACGCGCTGGACGGCGAGATGGTGATGCTCGATGGGCGCGTGTACCGCGTCCGCGCGGACGGCAAGGCCGAGGCCGTCGGCGACGAGGAGACGACGCCCTTCGCCACGGTCACATTCTTCGATGCGGACCACACCGGGTCGTTCGAGGGACCCTTCGACCTGGCGCACCTGGAAGAAATGTTGGACAAGGTGCTGCCGACGAAGAACATCCCCTATGCGGTGCGGATCGAAGGGACGTTCGCCCGGGTGAAGACGCGCAGCATTCCGAGGCAGACGAAACCGTATCCGCGCCTCCCGGAGGTGACGGCCAAGCAGCCGACGTTCGAACTCGAAAACGTGCGCGGGACGCTCGTGGGGTTCCGGTGCCCCCAGTATGCGAAGGGGCTGAACCTGCCGGGCTGGCACCTGCATTTTCTGACGGCCGACCGGACGGCGGGCGGGCACGTCCTGGAACTCGTCACGGAGAAGGTGCGTTTCGCCATCGACTACACGTTCGCCATCCACGTCGCGCTCCCGGCAGGCGGCGCGTTCTACGAGGCGGACCTTGCAAGCGACAAAACGGCCGACCTGAAGCGAACCATGAAGTGACGGCCGCTTACGCCTCGGTCAGAGCCTGGACGTGGGCGGCGGAGGCGGAGGCGAGGCCGTCGAGACTGTAGCCGCCTTCGAGGACGCTGACGAGCCGGCCGCCGGCGTGCGAGCGGGCGACCTGGAGCGCGAGAAGCGTCAGGTCGGCAAAATCCTCGTCCGCGAGGCGAAAGCCGCCGAGCGGGTCGCCGGCACGCGAATCAAACCCCGCCGAGATAAGAACGAGGTCCGGCTTGAACCGTTCGGCGGCGGGCAGAAGTTTCCCCCGGAACGCCTGCTCGACGATTTCCTTTCGCCCCGCGCCCGCGGGGAACGGGCAGTTGAGCGTCGTCCCCGTCCCCTTCCCTTCGCCGATTTCCTTCGGCGACCCCGTGCCGGGATACCACGGCCACTGGTGCGTGCTGAAGTAAAAGACCGACGGGTCCGCGTAGAAGATTTCCTGGGTTCCGTTGCCGTGGTGAACGTCCCAATCGACGACGAGGACCTTTTCGATGCCGTGCTTGCGCTGGGCGTATCGGGCGGCGATGGCGACGTTGTTGAAGATGCAGAACCCCATGCCGCGGTCGGGCGTCGCGTGATGGCCGGGCGGACGGACGACGCAGAAGGCGTTCTTGACCGTACCGGCGACGGCGGCATCGACAGCCTCAAGCACGCCGCCGGCCGCCAGGAGCGCGACGCGGTAGGAGTCAGGCGAAACAAGCGTGTCGCCCGTCGAGAGGCTCGCGGCACCCGACTCGATATCGCGCCGGGCGGTGCGGATGTAGCCTTCCGTGTGGCAGGCGGCGACCTCCTGCTCCGTCGCGGGGCGCGGGGCGAGGCGCCGCGTCACTTGGTCCAGGCCCGCGCGGGCCAGACCGTCCAGAATAGCGCCCAGGCGCTCGGGCGATTCGGGATGGTCCCCGCCCGTCTGGTGCAACTTGTACGCATCGTCGTACAGGACGGCGGTCGGCCCGTCGCAACCTGGGCGGGAGCGGTTCACGGCGCCGCCCGTCTTTTCCAGTGCCGGTCGGCGAAGTCCATGAAGCGGTCCCAGTCGTACTCCGTCAGGCCATGGCGGCCCTCGCGCAGGTGGTATCCGATGTGGCCGCCCAGGAGCGGCCGGCCGGGCTCGGGCATGACCGCCGTCTCCAGGCCCGCCAAGCCGAACAGGCCGTACACCGGGCCCGCGTAGACGCACGAGAGAAACTCGCCCGGTGGGTCGGCCCAGTCGTCGCTGCTGGCGCTCGCGACGTACACGAGCCGAGGCGCCGCCAGCGCAATGAGCAGGTGCTGGTCTACCGGCAGTTCGCTTTCCCTGTCATTGAAGCGTTTGTAGTTATCGCAGAACCAGTGTGGAAAGCTGTCGTTGATCGCCTTGACCGTCTCGCCTTGTCGTCCCCGCGCCAGGGCCGCGCCCGTGCAGCCGGAATTGTTGCTGACGACCAGGGCGAACCGCTCATCCTCGGCGCCGGCCCAGAGGGCGGCCTTTCCTCCGCGCGAGTGGCCGACCACCGCCACCCGCTCCGCGTCGATGTCGGGGTCGGCCTGGAGGCAGTCCATGGCGCGGCTGGCGGCCCAGGCCCAGGCGGCGATGGCGCCCCAGGCGTCGGGCGGCCGCGGCACCCCAGGCGGGTCGAAAATCCCATGCACACCGTCCTTGAACCCGTCGGGCCGGTCCGGGTCGGCGTCGGCATTGAGGAACACCGCAGCCGCGTAGCCGCGCGCCACGATCCGTTCGGCAGGCCAGAACGGCGAGCGGGTCCGGCGGGTCGGGTCGATGCTCTCGGGACCCTGATTGCAGATCAACAGGAACGCCGGGGCCGGCCTGGGGGCGCTGCGCGGCACGAACAGGAGGAGGCGGATCTTGCCCTTGCCGCCCGGCCCGGAAAAGAGGATGTCAATCTGCTTTCGGGTTGCCGCACCGTCCATGGCGTCGGGGGAGGTCTCGCGAGTCTCGAAGCGCAGGTCGGCCGGCCGACCGACGGGGGCCCGGCCGTAGACGTTCGAGCGGAACAGTTCCAGGATCTCCGGTCGGCGGATCGTCTGCCAGTCCCCGGCCGATTGCACCGCCGCACCCGAGAGCGTCTTCAGGGGGTCCGGAAGGGAGAGGTCGTCGGCGGCATGGGCGCTTTGCGACGCGAGCATGAGGGCGACTCCGACAAGGATTCTCATCGGCCTTTCCCGTGCGGCTCTCCGGCAACCGTTGCTGCCTTGAATCGGCTGGGGCGGGGGGGCGGTCATCGGCGTCCTCGGCCGGCCCGGCGTTTCTTTTTAGGCTCGCGCGCCGGGCCGGATGGTGCGCGAGCCTCCTCCGCTGCCTCGACCGGTTCCAGGTCGAGTTGGCGGCGCGGGATGTCCACGCGGACGATGCGGATCTCCAGGCAGGAACCGACGCGAAGGATCCGGCCCTTGCGCCGGCCCACGAGGGCCCACCGCTTCCGGTCGAACGCGTACTGGTCGTCCTTAAGGCTGGAGATGTGCACGAGGCCGTCAATGAGGAGGTTCGGAATCTCGACGAACAATCCGAACGCCTGGACGCCGGTGATGACGCCGGAGTAAACTTCGCCGACCTTCGCCTCGAGGAACTCCAGGAGTTTGATCTTCGTCAGTTCGCGTTCGGCGGCCTCGGCGCGGCGTTCGGTCTGGCTGGAGTGGACGGCGAGGGCCGCGAGGTCCGCGCCGGCGTCGCCGGATTCCTTGCCCTCTTGGCGCCCGCCGCCCTTCTGCTTGGCTTCTCCGCGGAGAGCCCGATCCAGCGCCCGGTGAACCGCGAGGTCCGGGTAGCGGCGGATGGGCGAGGTGAAATGGCAGTAGGCGTCGGATGCGAGGGCGAAGTGGCCCTCGGGCTTGGTGCTGTATTCGGCGCGGCGAAGGCTCTTCAGGACCGCCAGGTGGATGCCGTAGGCCTCCGGCCGGCCGCGAACGCGGTTGAGGAGCCCCTGGAGTTCCTTGCGGTCGGAGGGGTCGCGCAACTCCTGGCCGACGCTGCGGGCAAAGTGTTTCAATTCTTCGGCCGCCTCCGCGTCCGGGTCGGGGTGGATGCGGCGGATGAAGGGGATGCCTCGGTGCGCCAGTTCGCGCGCGACGGCTTCGTTGGCCTCGACCATGAACATCTCGATGATGCGATGGGTGAAACTCGCGTCCTCCGGGTGGGCGGCGATGACACGCCCTTCGTCGTCGAACTCCAGGTCGACCTGCGGAAGGTCGAGTTCGAGGTATCCGTCGCGTCGGCGGCGCTCCAGGAGGCTGCGGGCGAGGCGGTCCATCGCCCGAAGGAGGTCCACGACCTCCGGCGCCAGGCCGTCGGCCTTGCCCTCGAGGGCGGCCTGGGCCTGCTGATACGTGAGGCGTTTCGCGCTACGGATAAACGAGTTGGCGAACTCGGCGCGGACGGGCTCGGCCTCGCGGTTGAAGGTGATGAAGGCGCTCTTCGTCAGGCGCGTCCGGCCTTCCTGGAGGCTGCACGCGCCGTTGGAGAGCGTCTCGGGAAGCATCGGGATGACGGTCGTCGGCAGATAAACGCTCGTGCCGCGCTCGCGCGCCTCGGCATCCAGGGGCGAACCTTCCTGGACGAAATGCGAGACGTCGGCGATGTGGACGCCGAGCGTCACGGTCCCGTCGCGGTTCTCGAGGAGGCTGATGGCATCGTCGTAATCGCGTGCGTCCTCGGGGTCGATGGTGATGACGGTTTGGCCGGTGAGGTCCCTGCGGCTGCGGAGGGCCTCCTCGTCGATGCGTTCGGCGGCGCGGCGAGCCTCGGCGAGCGCGCCCTCGGAGAACTCATCCGCGAGGTCGAACTGGCGGATGACGGTGAGGGTGTCGACGCCCGGGTCACCGCGGCGGCCGAGAACCTCGACGATGACGGCCTCGCCCGGCTCTCCGGAAAGGGCGTATTTGAGGACCTCGAAGACGACCTTGTCCTTGGGTCGAGCGCCGGCGCTGGAGGCGTCGGGGACGGGAAAGTCCTGGAGGAGGATGCCGCCGTCCGGCCGGACGATGGGCCGGCCGTCCGCCACCAGATACGTCCCGACGAATCGCGTCTGTCCGCGCTGGAGGATTTCGACGACTTTCCCGGCGTAGCCGCGCGGCGTCTTGCGGGTGACCTGGGCGAGGACCGTGTCGTTGGTGACGGCGCCGGCGGTATCGCCGGGGCCGACGTAAACATCCTCGCCGCGCGTCGGTCCCTCGGGCGAGTCGGGTTCGACGAACCCGAACCCTCGGGCCGACAGGCTGAAGCGTCCCTGAACGGTGCGTTCGCGGGGGCGTTTGGTCGGGGCGGGGCGTTCGGTCGGGGCGGGGCGTTTGGGCGGGGCGGGGCGTTCGGCCGGCACGAGTTTGCCGCGGGCGCCGATGGCCACCTCGCCCTCGCGGATGAGGTTCTTGACGAGAGAGCGAAACTCGGCGTAATCCTCCTCGGCCACGTCGAAGAAGTGGGCCAGGCGGCGCAATCGCAGGGGCCGATAGTGGTGCGACCGGAGGTGGGTCAGAATCTTCTCGCGCATGGCCTTGGATTCTCCCGTTCCAGACGGGGGGTGGCATCCCGGCGGGATGCTTCGCTGCCCGGATGCAAATTATGCACTGGCGGGTCCCGGCGCGCCGGGACCAGTGCCACCCGGCCATCCGGACAGCGGACGGAGAACCAGTATAGGAACGGGCGGGCGGATTATCAATGCTCGGCCTCGCCCTTGCGTTCGCGCGGGCAAGGCGGTACGCTTGCCGAAACCTTTGCCTGCAAGGAGCCGTTCATGGAAGAAATCCTCCGCCGAGCGGAAGAACTGGGTCGTGCGATCCGCGAGCATCCGCGGTACAAGCACCTCATGGAGGCGGACGCGCGCGTGCGCGGCGACGCGTCGGCGGCCGAGGCGCTCAAGGCCTATAACGGCGCCGTCATGAAGATCGCCGAGAAAGAACAGAAGCGCCAGCCGATCGAGGTCGAGGAGAAGCGGGCGGTGGAGCGGCTGCACGGCGCGGTGGTGGCGAACGAGGCGATCAAGGCGTTCATGCAGGCGCAGGCGGACTACGCGGAACTGATGAAGAAGATGAACGACGCGATTTACAGCCAACTCGAAGCGCCGGGCGAAGACACGGGGGAATAACGGAGTCCGCCGGCGTCGCAAGAGGGGCCAAGTCATCCGGGGGCCGGCTCAGTCGGCCCCGGGCGGCGGAAGATGGCGTAGTGGAGGGCGCAGCCTGCGGCGAAGCCGACGGCCATGTTGACGGCCAGGGCGCCGGCCACGGTTGCGGCAGCGGGAAGTAGTTCGCGGTTCCATCGCAGGTCGCGCGCGAACTTCGCCATTTCAATGCCGACGAGCAGCATCATCGCGCCGACGATGGCGATCGGGAAAGCCGAAAAGATCTCCGCAATGCTCCCGGCCAGGAACAGTCCAAGGGCGATCTCGATAAGTCCTTCGATGAGGTTGGTGCCTCCGGTCCGCGCGCCGAAGTAGTATTGGCCGGCCAGTCCGCCGGCGCCGTGGCACAGAGGCATCCCGCCGAAGAAAGGCAGCACCAGGTTCATCACGCCCATGTTGATCGAAAGTCGGCGGGGCGAAACGCGGCGCTCGGGCCAGTAGTACGCGATCAGGGCCGCAGTGGCGATGACGGCATTTGTGGCCGTCAGGGGAATCTGTGCGAGGCCGGCATCCCGCAGCACAGGCCAAATCTCGCGCACGGAAACCGAGGTCAGCGGCGGCAGGGCGAACGCAGGGCCCTGGACGCCCGCCAACTGGCCCTTCGCAAGCATGATCACGATGCCCAGCGCCACCAGAACAACGGCGGCCGGGGCGTAGCGGTTCTGCCGGAGCAGAAGCACGATGACGACGGCAATGACGCCGAGCAGCCACCAGGAACTGATCATCTTGACGCCCTCGATGGCCAGGAGCACGCCGAGCGAAACCTGGATGCCGCGGACGACGGACTTCGGCGTCCACCGGGCGACGTAGGTCATGACGCCGGTCGCGCCCATCAGCAGCCAAACGGCGCCCATCACGAGGGCCGAAGTGTAAACCTTCTCGGGCGTCCAAGCCTGTGCGATGGCGACGACGGCGAGGACTTTCATCGGCTCGATGGGCATGGGGAGGCGATACACGAGGCCGGTGACGATGTTGGCGAGGCCCATCAGGACCAAGAGGCCCGCGGGGTCCATCTTGCAGACGGTGATGTAGCCGATCGCCAGCGGCAGAAGGGTCCCGAAGTCGCCCATGGACCCCGCCAACTCGCGGAGGTTGAACTCAAAGGATCCGATGCGCATGGCTATGGACCGGATGCCCCGCCGGGGAAAGTCCCCGTGCACCCGAATCGCCCTCGCGGGGCCAAGGGCGGCCGACCGATTCTCGCCGACGAATCACGCCTCGGCGCTGTCGCCCGGTTCCGCTTCTTCGAAGCCCTTGTAGAGCCGTTCCTCAAACATGCGGTTCCAGGAAGTCCATCGGCGATGGGGCTACGGCGCCTGCGACTCTCCTTCGCTGTGCCGACCCAACTCGGGGCAAAGCGGGTGAATGGCCGCCACGAACTTTTTCGCCCTTTCCAGGGCCCGCCTTGCCGCCTCGGCCGGCACCTGAGTTGCCCCGCCGTAGTCTGCCGTCTCGCGCAGTTCCATGAGGAAGTCGTAGTCCCGGCCCACATCCTCGCCGAGCAACCCGGCTTGGACGAGGTCACGGTGCAAGGCCGCACGAATGGCCGAGTGCTTTGAGAATGCCTGTCCGCGCAGAGCAAACAGGGCCGTCAAGGCATGAAAAGCGGCATAGTATGCCCGCGAGGCGGCCGAGTCGGGATCGGTCTGGACCAATTGCTCGGCAGACCCAATCGCCCGGCAAGCACGTTCCCATTCGGTCGCCGCAAACTCCTTCATGCCATCACTCCCTCGCGGTGCGCATTTCGGTACAGCGGACAGTCCAGGGTCTCGTACGCCTTGGCGGAAACGGGTTTGGCGCTGATGCGCCGCCCCAGTTTCAGCGACAGCGGGTAGAGCGCGTTCAGTCCGGCCTCCAGGTCGCGGACGTAATCGAGCGGCTCGTCGAGCAGCACGAGCACGTCGACGTCGCTGTCAGGCCGCGGCTGGCCGCGCGCCTCCGACCCATAAAGGACAACTC
>JAPLMM010000060.1 GCA_026387035.1 Planctomycetota bacterium | reverse complement strand
CGGTCAAGGCCAATCAAGTAGGATGTTGGAACCGCCCCAGGCATCATGCCCCCCCCGCTTTGCTTTGACCGGGGCTTGCCGGCAGCGTATGGTGGAGGGGAGGGGGTGTTCGCGAACACATGAGAGGGAGGACGGAGCATGGATGTCGGACAACTGGCGGAAGCCATCGGCGGGGCGGAGTGGCAACGGGTGGTGCTCGGCGCGGTCTTCATCTTCCTTTGCCGCGTCTCCGACGTGAGCATCGACACGTTGCGCGTCATCTCGATCGTCAAGGGCCAACGCGGGCTCGCGGCGGTGTTCGGCATGCTGGCTTCGGGGATCTTCATCGTCGCGCTGGCGACGATGTTTCGCCCGCCGATCCACTGGCTTCAGATGGTGGGCTACGCGGCGGGTTTCGGCGTCGGGACGCTGGTGGGGATGACGCTGGCGACGCGGTTCTCGTCGGAGTTTGTGCTCTTTCGTGTTCTCAGCCGCCCGCCGGGCGGTCCGATCGGCGACCGCCTGCGGTCCGGCGGATTCGCCGTCACCGCCGTCGCCGGCGAGGGACGCGACGGGCCGGTCGAGATTCTTTTCAGCGTTGTCCGGCGTTCGCAGGCGCAGAAAGCGTTGGACCTGGTGCGCGCGGTGGATGAGAAGGCGTTCGTCGTACTGGAGCCGGTGCAGCACGGGGCGGGCGGCTATGTGCCGCGATTCATCGGCCCCGGCGTGGCGGTCCGGCGCTAGCGGAAGCGGCAATGCCGGTTTCGGGTCACCGCCCGATTACGGCCACTGGACGACGGTGGCGGCGGGTTGGCCGACGGCGGCCTCGACACGCAGACGCGTGAGTTCTTCTTCCGTCTCGCCGAGGCGGGCACGGAGATCGGCCAACTCTTTCTCGTGCCGGCGGAAGGTCTCGACGGCCGGAGCGATTCTTTCGGCGGCCGCCCGGGCCTCTCCCGTCTCGCGCGCCAGTTCCACTTCATCCCGTACGGCCCGGTCCCGGTCGCGCCGGAGGATGGCGGCCTTCTCCTCGAGGAGCGCCTGGGCGAGGGGGGCGCGGCAAATCCGGAGTTCGGCGCGGGCTTCCTCGAGTTTGGCCAGCATCTGGCGGACGGCCGCGGCGTCGTCGCCGTACTTCGCACGCAGGGACGCGAGGTTCTTTTCCAGCCGTTCGACTTCCGCGCGGGCGCCGGCGACGCCCGGGTCGGATTCGATCGCCTCGGCGATCGGGGGATACGCCTTCAGGAAGACGGCCGCGTTCTTCGCATCGGCGGCCTGGGCCTGGAGGGCCTGGAACTCGTTCCACGCGGCCTTGGCGCGGTCGAACGCGGGCCGGCGGCGGTCGGCGAGCGCGCCCAGGGCGTCGAGGCGGACCCGGCGTTCGTCGGCCGCGGGGTCGGTCGTCACCAGGCCGAGGCGGGTGCGGAGTTCTCCGAGGTTGCGTTCGGCGTCGGCGGCGCGCCGGCGGAGGGAGTCGCGCTCGGTTTCGAGTTTTTTTCGGCGTTCGCCGCGGCCGCTTTCGCGTTCGCTCTTGGACTGGACGAACGCTTCGAGGACGGCGCGGATGACGGAGGCGCGGCGGTCCTCGGGACCGCCTTCGAGGCGGACGCCGAGGCAGTCGGCGCCCGGAACGCGTTCGACGCGCAGGTCGGCGCGAAGGCGGGCGACGGCGTCGGGCCCGCCGTAAGGTTCAGGAGCGCCGCCGGCCTTCGCCAGACGCGCCAGGGCGCCGGCGAGGACCGCGTCGGACTCGAGTTCCGTCCGCTGATCCTCGAGCATGGCGGGCGTCGCGGGGGCGCCGTCGGGCCATTCGATGCGCACCACGCCGGCGCCGGGCGCAGCAGACTCGGACTTGCAGCCGCCGGCGAGGGCCGCGACCGCGCCAAGCGCCAGGATGCCCCACGAAGCGCCTCTCACGAGAGTTCCTCCGGTCCGCCGGCCGGCAGATTCGTCATGGTCTCAAACTCGTTGCGGGGCCGGCAACTAAGCGTTCCGACGTAAGTTTTGCAAAGTGTGTGCGCGGCGTCCCGCCGGGACGCCGCGGTCTATTGCTTTCTTGCGCGGTGGTTACGGAGAACCACCGCGCAAAATATATGTCGGACCGCTTAGCGGGACGCAGGGTCGCAGGTACGCGCCGGGCGAAGGCGCCGGGGTGGACCAACTTGGGTTGGCGTCCTGAGCACTTTCCAACTCCGAGTTATAGGCTTCTGTGATGAAGGCGACCAAAACGCCCAACCCGAAGACGAGGCCGACCAGGATGCAGACGGCGGAGGCGATGATGCCGGCG
Source organism: Planctomycetota bacterium (assembly GCA_026387035.1). Classification (NCBI taxonomy): domain Bacteria; kingdom Pseudomonadati; phylum Planctomycetota; species Planctomycetota bacterium. Next base: position 7,116 of record JAPLMM010000060.1, on the reverse strand, counting down.
ATGGCGAGTCCCCGGCCGCCGAGCGTGCCGCGGCTCGCGCCGATTTTCTTGAGGGCGACGATGCTGAGGACGAGGCCCGCGATGCCGCCGACGCCGCACGTGCACAGGCCGGCGAGGCCGACGATGAGGCCGGCAATCGCGTGGCCGCTCGTCTTCGGTGCGGGGGCCGGGGCCGTCGGCCGCGAGGGTTCAACTCCTGGCGGTGTGTAGGTCATCGCAAGGTTCTCCTTTCGGGTGCGTGTCGTCTCCAGCCGGCGCCGGTCGCGCCGGAGCGAATATCATAGCGCGGGACCGCACCCGGGGCAAGGGAGAGATTAGACGAAGGCGATTCGACTTGCCCTTGCGCCGAGGCAGCCGGCGCCCTACTTCGGGAACTCGCCCGGCATGACCACGCCGCAGCGCTTGGCCCAGGCGTCCCAGAGGGCGGTCATCTCGCGGACGCGTTCGGGTTCCTGCGCCGCGAGGTTGTTCAACTCCGTGCGGTCGGCGTCCAGGTCGTAGAGTTCCCACTCGGCCTTGGAGCCCTTGGCCACGAGTTTCCACTTGCCGACGCGGACGGCCCGGTTGCCCTCGTGCTCCCAGTACAGGGCGTCGCGCTGGATGGGCTTGCCCTCGAACGCGGGCACGAGGCTGCGACCTTCCAGGGGGGTGATGGGTCGGCCCTCGACCTCGGTCGGGTACGTGGCGCCGGCCACGTCGCAGCAGGTGGCCATGATGTCGATGAGGTGGCCGGGCTGCCGCTCGAGTTCGCCCTGCCGCTTCAGGCCCGCGGGCCAGTGCGCGATGAGCGGCGTGGCGATGCCGCCCTCGTGCACCCAATGCTTGTACAGGCGGAAAGGCGTGTTCGAGACGTTGGCCCACTCCATGCCGTAGGCGATGTATGTGTCGGCCGGACCGGGCATGACCCCGTGACCGGTGCGGACGGGCCGACCGTCGCGCGTGTGCGTCGGCTGCATCCGGGTCTGCAACTCGTCAGGGGCCATGGGCTTGAGTTTGACCGGCTTCGACGGGTCGGGCCGGACGGGGCCGCGGCTGCCGTGCTCCTCGGCGCAGCCGCCGTTATCCTCGAGGAAGAAAATGAGCGTATTCTCGAGGGCGCCGGTCTGCTTGAGGGCGTCGAGGATGCGGCCGATCCCGGCGTCCATGTTATCGACCATGGCGGCGTACACTTCCATTCGCCGCAGGTGCCAGGCCTTGTCCGCCTCGGAGACGGACTCCCAGGGGGCACTATCGGGCGGCGACATAGTCCACCGCTTGTCGATGAGGCCCAAGTCGAGCGCCCGCCGGTACCGCTCCTGGCGCATGGCCTGCCAGCCTTGGTCGTACCGGCCCTTGTACTTGGCTATGTCCTCGGGCTTGGCATGCATGGGCCAGTGAGCGGCTGTGTAGGCGACGTACAGGAAGAACGGGTTGGCGCCCTTGTGGTCGCGGATGAACTTGGCGGCGTTGTCGCTGAGGGCGTCGGTATAGTAGTATTCCTTGGTATCCGGCACGATCTGAGTGTTGTCGCGCGTCAGGCTGTTCGGGTCAAAGAAGGAACCCGCGCCGTGGATGGTGCCGTAGAAGCGATCGAAGCCGCGCTGGAGCGGCCAGTTGTGCTTTGGCCCCTCGGGTTTGATGTGCGGCGTGACGTGCCACTTGCCGACCATGTAGGTGGAGTATCCGGCCGGTTTGAGCGTTTCGGCGATGGTGCGGCAATTGGTGTTGAGGTCGCCGCGATAGCCGTCCAGGCCCTTGTCTTCCGTCATGTGCCCGACGCCGGCCTGGTGGGGATACAGGCCTGTCAGGAGCGACGCCCGCGTGGGGCAGCACCGGGCCGTGTTGTAGAACTGGGTGAACCGCAGGCCGCGCTTCGCCAGGCCGTCAAGGTTCGGCGTCCGGATCTCGCCGCCGTAGCAGCCCAGGTCCGAGAACCCCATGTCGTCGGACATGATGAGAACGATGTTGGGCCGCTTGCCCGACATGTACGGCGTTGCGGCCGCCCCGGCGGCGGCGAACAGGCGGCCGGGCAGGAGCAGCGAGCCCGCCCCCGCGCCCAGGGTCCTCAGAAAATCGCGCCTCGTGGTGCCAACCGTTTTCATGGCGTCATTCTCCTGTTACGTGCCCCCGGCGCTGTCCGGCGCATTGACCTTCGGCAACCAGGCGGCCAGTTCTTTCTTGACGGCGTTGTGTTTCGAGTCGCCCGCCAGATTGTCCCATTCGCCGGGGTCATGCTGGTGGTCGTAGAGTTCCTCGTCCCCGTTGTCGTAGCGGATATAGCGGTAGCGCTCGGACCGGACCGCATGGTTGTTGCGGCCTTGCGTGGTGACGGCCGGCTCCTGGCGCGGCGCGTCGGGGTCGCGCAGTTGCGCGACCAGGCTGACCCCCTCCAACCTGGGATTGGGCGCCAGACCCGCCACCTCCACGAGCGTGGGATAGACGTCCAGCAGGCTGGCGGGGCGCGAACAGCGGGTGTCCGGCCGGGTCAGGCCCGGCACGACGAAGATCAGCGGCACGCGGGTCGATTCTTCCCAGAGGGTGAACTTTTCCCACGTCTCCTTGTCGCCCAGGTGGAACCCGTTGTCGGTCCACAGGACGGCGACCGTGTTTTCGGCGTAGGCGCTGGCGTCGAGGGCCTCCAGGAGCCGGCCAAGTTGCCAATCCGTGAAGGAAATCGACGCCAGGTACCCCTGGACCGCCTTCTGCCACTCTCCGCTCTTGACGACCCACTGGTGCCACCTGCGGCGGACGGCGCCGCTGTTCTGTGAGGCGGGCGGCAGTTTCTCGAGCCAGCCCTCTTTGACGTACGGCACCTGGATGGCGTCCAGCGGATACAGGTCGAAGAACTGTTTCGGCACGTACCAGGGGATGTGCGGGCGGAAGATCCCCACCGCCTGGAAGAAGGGCTTCTCGTGCGTCTTCTTCAACTCGCCGATGGCCCAGTCCACGACTTTGTGGTCGGGCATCGTTTCGATGGGCTGGCCGATGGGTCCCCAATCGAAGAAATCGGGGGCGCCTCGCTTCTCGGACGTGCCTTGGGCGAGCGGCAGTTTCCCCGGCGGAAGGACGCGATGCGGCATCTGCCGTTTCATCGAGGGAAAGTACGCGTCCCAGCACTTCGCATCGTTGTACCCGTCGGTCTCGCCGTCATCCCATTCCAGGGCGTGGAAAATCTTGCCGCCGCCCACGGCCGTGTAACCGTGGGCCCGGAAATGCTCCGGAAGCGTCGGGACCGAGCGCAGGACAGGGTTCACGCGCCAGTCATGGTTGTTGTGGTACACGCCGGAGGTGGACGGACGGATGCCCGTCATCAGGCTCGCCCGCGACGGGTTGCAGGCAGGGGCGGAACAGTGCGCGTTGGTGAACAGGATGCCGCGCGCTGACAGGCGGTCGAGGTTGGGCGTGTGGACGCCCTGGCGGCCGGCCAGGTAACTGACCCCCCAGTCGTTCATGTCGTCCACGGCGATGAACAGAATGTTCGGCCTTGCCCGTTCCGTCGTCGCCCCGGCGGCGAGCAGTGTGCGCGGCAGCGCCAACCGCGCGGCGCCCGGCGCATAGCGGGCCATCGCGGCAGCCGCGGCCCCGCCGGCCAGCATCCCCAGAAACTCTCGCCGCCGCAGGCTAACCCCGCGCTGTTCCATCCGTTGTCTCCTTCTGAAGGCGCGTCCTGGGACCCCATGTGTCTGGGACATCGTCATCAACATGGGCGCCGGTCGCGCCGGAGCGAATATCATAGCGCGGAACCGCGGTCGCCGCAGCGACCACCCTGCCACCGGCTCCTTAGAAGCCGGGTTCGCGTTTCGGCTGCCAGATGAGTTGCCTGACCTCCTCGGGCGCCACGCTCTCCGTGTGACCGTCGAGGAACCCGATGACGTAGCGGCCGGCGTGGCGCGGCTTGTCGGGCAGCAGTTCCGGCCCGCCCGCGGGCGGGGCGCCGGGCCGGCACTCAAAGAAGAGGACCGTGCGCCCCATGTCCGGGGCAACGGCTTTGCCGTCCAGGGCCGCGTTCATGGCGTACGCGCGGCCGCCTTGCTGGTCGGCGGGGTCGGCCATGACGGCGGCCGGGAATTCCATCTGCTCTTGGAAGACCTGCGGCCAGGAGTCGGCGGGGGGCAGTTGCTGGCGATGCGAGGTGGCGTACACTTGGGCCGCCGTGCACAACTGACCGACGTTGTTCGTGGAACTGACCGCGTTGGCCTGGTCGAGCGCGCTGAAAACGGCTGGCAGCAGAATGGCCGCAAGCAGAGGCAGGACCAAGAGGCCCGCGGCCGACACTACGATGCCCGCAATGGCCAGGCCGCGGCCGCCCTTCGCCCCGGCGCTCTTGCCGATCTTCACCAGGCCGACGATGCCGAGGATGATGCCCATGATCGAGCCCAGGCCCACCGTGCAGGGCCCTACGATGCCCAGGACGAGGCTCGCGATGGCCAGACCGCTCGTCTTCGGTGCGGGGGCCGGGGCCGTCGGCCGCGAGGGTTTGACTCCTGGCGGTGTGTAGGTCATTGCAAGGTTCTCCTTTCGGGTGCGTGTCGTCTCCAGCCGACGCCGGTCGCGCCGGAGCGAGTGTCGAGTATATTAAAGCGGTGCGACAGGCGAGGCAAGGGAAAGATCTGCCGGTGTCGGCGCAGCGATTCGACTTGCCCTTCGGCGCCGGGTCGGCCTACAATCGTCGCCGAGCGTTGGCTTTCGAACGGACGCCCGGGTGCGGAACGGCGGCGGTCACGGAGGGCGAAGGATGCGCATCCACCTGCTTGCCGTCGTGGTCATGGGCCTCCTGCTGACGCCGGCGTCGGCGGCCGGCGAGGCCGCCGACGGCCCCATCCCCTCGCCCGAGCAGGGCTGGCCGCAGTGGCACGGACGCTGGCGCGACGGCATCTCGCGCGAGACCGGGCTCCTCCAGCAATGGCCGGAAGGAGGCCCGAAGGCCCTCTGGACGGCCGAGGGCCTCGGCCGCGGCTGGTCCGGGCCTATCATCACGGGTGGAAATATCTACATTGCCGGGGACTTCGACCAGGAATGTTACGTCCTATGCCTCGACAGCCGGGGCAACGAGCGCTGGCGGACACCCAACGGCAAGGCGTGGACCCGCAATCACCCGGGGTCCCGGGCCTCGTGCTGCTACGCCGACGGGCGCGTGTACCACATGAACGGGCATGGGCGGCTGGCGTGCCTGGACGCCGAGACCGGCAAGGAACTGTGGGCTGAGAACGTCCTGGAGCAGTTCGGCGGCCGGCCGATCACCTGGGGCCTTGCCGAGGGCGTCCTGGTGCACGAGGGAAAGGTGTTCGCAACGCCGGGCGGCCAGCAGGCGTTCATGGTGGCCCTGGACGCCAAGACCGGCCGGACCGCCTGGACCAGCCCGCCTCTCGACGACCCGGCCGTGCAGCGCACCGGCTACGCCTCGCCCATCCTCGTCGGGTTCGGCGGGCGGAAACTTCTCGTGAACCTGGCGCTTCGGGCCATCGTGTGCATCGACGCCGACACCGGTAAACGGTACGACACGTTTCCCAAGCGGACCGAGTTCGACGCCTCGTGCGCCACGCCTGTTTTCCACCGCGGCGGCATCTTCTACACGCTGCCCACCAAGAGCGGGGCCGTGTTCCTGGACCTGGTGGCCGGCGACGACGGCGTCCGCTTCCGCAAAAAGTGGGAGGGCCGCATGGACAACTGCAACGGCGGGGCCGTTGCGGTGGATGGTTATATCTACGGAAGCGGATGGGAAGAGGCCGGCTGGGTCTGCTACGACGTCGCCACCGGCGCCCAGACGTACCAAAGCCGCGACCTCGCGCGCGGGGCGCCCACCTATGCCGACGGCCGCCTGTATTGCCTGGGCGAGGACGGTACGATGGCGCTCGTCCGGTCCGGCCCGCAGGCGTTCGAAGTCGTCAGCCGCTTCCAACTGGTCGAGGAGAAGTGCAACGACGCCTGGGCCCACCCGGTCATCCTGGACGGCCGGCTGTACCTGCGGTACCACGACCGGCTGACGTGCTACGACATCCTCCAGCCGAAGTGAGGCGGCAGCGCAGGCGGCGGTTCAGGCAGGCGCGCCGGCGCGGATATCATGGCGCGGAACCGCGGTCGGGGCAAGCGAGAGATTTGAAGAAGACGATTCGGCTTGCCCTTCGGCGCGGGTCGGCCTACAATCGCCGGCGAATCGACGACCTGCATGAGGGCCGCATGGAATCCATCTACGTCAAAGCGCGCACGCTGCCGGAGGCCTGGGAGCAGGCCGTCCGTGCGTGTTGGGAGAAAGGCGCGCGGTTCCGCACCCAGTATGACAAACCCGACGACCCCGAAAGCCGGGATGTCGCGTGCCTCATTCACGTCGCCGAACCGTTCGCCGAGCCGCGGATCCACAAGGCCTTCCCCGGTGGCCTCGAGGACCTGGAGGTTTATCGGGCCGAGGTGCTGTACGGCGTGCACGACCACTGGATCGCGCCCGAGGAAGGGAAGTGGGAGTACACGTACCACGAGCGTCTGCGGGCGTACAAGGTCCCCGGCCGCGCGGAGCCGATCGACCAGATTGCCGAGGTCGTGCGGATGCTCAAGGAGACGCCGTACACGCGGCGGGCGCAGGCGGTGACGTGGCAGGCGTGGAACGATCTTGGCATCCGCGACCCGGCGTGCCTTCAGCGGATGTGGTTCCGGGTGGAGGAGGCCCCCAACCCCAACGGGGCAGGCCCGGCGGGGCAGGGCCGCGAGGGCAGGGCGGATGCTACTCTGCGACCCTGCTCTGCGAAGCCCGCTACGCAGGGCGAAGCAGAGAGCAGTGCTTCGCTGCGAAGCACGAGCCGCCTGAACCTGGCGATTCACATCCGCTCCAACGACGCATTCAAGGCCGCATTTATGAATATGTACGCATTCACGGAACTCCAGCGCGAAGTGGCGCGCGAACTCGGCGTCGAGCCGGGCGAGTACGTGCACGTGGCCGACTCGTTCCACATCTACGGCTCGTACTTCGCGGAGTTCGAGGGGTTCCTTAGGCTCCTCCAGATGCGGCCGGACCGGTACTGGACGACGGCGTTTGCGCGGCCGGTGTTCGAGGACGGGGCGCGGCGGGTGCTGGCGGAAGCGGACCTGCCGGCCGAGGCGCGGGCGGCCATCCAGAAGCGCCTGGCGGAACTGGGATCGGCGGAG
>JAPLMM010000059.1 GCA_026387035.1 Planctomycetota bacterium | reverse complement strand
ACTTCCTCGCTGCCCTCGGGGCACGTCAGAATGTTGCTGGTTTCGGAATACTGGATAGCCGTGACCCACCACGCGTCCGGCTTGGGGAAGAACAGCGTCTTCCCGCCCGTTGAGGTCAGGCGCGCGTCCGCCGCCGCGGTGCCGAAGGTCTGGTAGATGTGGTAGAGATTGTTGCGGCAGATGGTGAACCGCGCCACCGCCCAGGCCCGCTGCCCCGCCGGCAGCAGAAGCGCCAGCAGCAGCCCCAGAATGACGATGACGACCAGCAACTCGACCAGGGTGAACGCCCCCTTGCCGGATGGGGTCTTCGACTTGCGTCTCGAACGGGCCATCACAGTCCTCCTTTCACGGCCTCTCCGACGCGCGGCCTTGGTGCGCGCCGTATCAGTCGGGCTTGTCAACATGGCGCCACTGATACTCCGGCCTCCGCACCAGCGCCACGCCGGCCTTCCGGAACGCCTCCTGCACCCCAGGGAAAGTCTTCAGGTATTCCACGGAGGCGGCGGCCTCGTAGGGCCAGTCGGGCACGCGGCCCGGCTCGCCGAAGTACTGGGCCCCGAACTTTGCGTACAGTTCCTTGATGGCCTGGAGTTGGACGGCGGGCGCGTCGTCCTTCTCAGCCGCCTCCATCAGCCACGCGAGGGTCTCCGGCACCGCGCACAGCCCCAACCCCATCACGGCGCCGAGTCGCACTTCCTCGGCCGGGTCCTTGCGCACCACTTCGCCCAGCCTCGCGGCGGCCGCCGCGTCGCCGTACAGCCCGAGCGTGATCGCGGCTGCGCGACGCACAGGTGCGCCGGCATCCTGCGTACCCTGCTCGACGGTGGCGCGGTATTTCGGTTCCACGAATCGCCCCAGGCCGATGAGCGCCGCCTGACGGACCCGGACGTCCGACTCCTTGACGGCGGCTTGGGCGAGGGCGTCGCCGGCGCCAAGAGGCTTGGCGTCGGCCAGTCGGCAGATGGACGTGATGCGCTCGTCCGGCGTCGCTCCGCCAATCCGGGCCCGGCCGAACGCCCCGATAAGGATTAACGCGACCCCCGCGGCCACGACCACGGCCCCCACGGCGATCAACCACCTTTTGCCCTTGCTCGACATGAATCCACCAGACCTCCGATATTAAGGGTCAAAACACCCCCCCTAATAGTCATTATACCACGCCTTTTTCAACATCCACGCAAAATTCTCGAAAACGTCGAAAACGCAATCTCAAAAATCCCCCAATGCCCCCCAAAAATGAGGTCTGACCCCATTTCACCATTTATTGCTTGCGGTTAAACCTGGCCCGGGTCGCGCCGTATTCTCACTTGGGGAGATACCGCGCGATTGGACACCTGGGCAAACAGGACAAGGCAGTCGCGCTGTGTTCTCACCTGGGCAGGTACCGCACGCCTTCTTCCGGCGTCACGCGCACCGGACGGATCGCCACCGCGCTCCTCAGCCGCCACTCCCTTTCCGCGTCCGGCTGGAACACGCCTTCCCATACGACGTCTCGGAAGGGTTGGCCGGCATCGAACCGACTGCCCGGCGCCGGCCGGAAAAGATAGGTCTGTCGCACGATCGCTCGCCCGTCCTCCCACTGGATGGTCGGCGTCGCCGCCGTCGCCCGCACGTGCCGAAGGCCCAGCCTCACCACGGCCGCCAGGTCTTCCCGCCGCGCCCGGCCGTTCTGGTAATCCGGCGAGACCCGCTCGATAAGCGCTTCCGCGTCGCCCGTGTCCGCCGCGCGGGCCATGACGTCCAGAGTCCGCACGAGGCGCTCGTAATCCGTCTGGACCGCCCACGCGAGGAGTCCGACCGCGATCGCTGCCGCAGGGAATGCCGCCAGCGCGATCGCCGCCCGGCGCGATCGGCTCTGCCACCAGACGACGAACGCCACGATCTCGGCCAGCGCGAGGCCGATCCACAGGCTCAGCGGATCTTCCAGAAAGAGGTGTTTCAGGATTTCCATGCGCTGTCTCCCATTGCGCCCCGGCCATCTTACCGCGCCCGGATGGCCAAGCCCAGGGATTCCGTGATGCGCGCCGTCCACGTTTAACCGCGACCCGAAGTTTACCCGCCGTGGCGGGGGGAGCGCGCGCCTTTCACCCGCCCCCCGGGTGCGAAGCGGAGAGGACGGTTTCTGTGAAGGGGTTTCCGCGGCCAGGCCGATAGATACTGTGCGGAAAAGGCCGTCAGGGACGGTCTTGGTCTCAGCAGGCGGTCTGGTTATTCCCCGTTTATTTGGGAGCGTGCATGCACAGGGTGGACGAAAGGCGGCGGCACAACCGTTGGATTCTGGCCTGTCCGGTGACTCTCCGCGACGCGGCCGGCCGAATCGTCCTGCGCGGCCGCGGGACGGACGTTTCGGCCTACGGCGTCCGCGTCGTGGGTCCCGGCGGCACGGCGTTGAAAGAGGGGAGTCCGACGTGGATTGAACTCAGCGTGCCGAACCCGCGTGCGAGCGGCCCGCGGATGCGCATCGTGAAGATGCGAGGCGAAGTTCGCCGAGTCACCGACATCGGCGACTGGAGAGCCGCCGTCATCGTCTTCGACACAAACTTCAAGCGCAGCCTGCTCGACCCCGTGCAGGTGTCTTAGAGCTTTGTCGCTCATCATTGAGCGACAAAGCACAGAGCAGGAGAGAGGAGAGAGGAGACCGCGGGAGAGCGATGCGGTCGCATGCCTGCGTCCATCGCCTCTGTTCGATCGGCTGCCGTTTTCTTCTACTTTCTCCTCTCTACTGCTCTCCCGCTCTAGTGCTCTGTCAGCCCTCTGTTGAGGGCGGACAGAGCACTAGAGGCGTCCCAGGAGCCGGCCGAGAACAAGTCCCACCACGACGGCGGCGGCGGCCCACACGAGATGGATTCCCACGGGCATGTAGTGCCGCGTCTCGGCTTGCCGGACGGCCTCGGCGAGGGATTCGGGGTTCTCGTGGATTTTTCCGCCGCCGGCCGTCACGATCCGCTCAAGGAGCGTGCGGTCCACTCCGAATCGCTCGTATTCGCGTGGGGGAAGACCGGGCAGGGCCAGGGTCATCCGCTCGCCGCCTTCGTCGCCGGAGTGGACGATGAGGGTGGCTCCCCGTGCGGTCCGCTTTCCGAGGTCGGCCTCGGCAGCGCCCGGCTCAACCGCTTCCAGAGCGACCTGGCGCGCGCCCGGCGCGCCCGCCTCGAACAAGGCGGCTGAGAACCGCAGGGGCGTGGCGGCAACGGCGGAGGACGCCCCCTCCGCAGGATGCTGTGCAGGCGGGCCTGCCCCGTTGGGGACGTTCCGCTGCTCCACCCGCACCCACCATCGGCCGTCGCGATCTAAAACGCGCGCGGACCATCCGGCCGGCGAGGCCGGGCCTTCGAGCCAGGCCAGGATCTCGCGGAGATAGCGGCCGAGACCGTCGTCGGCCGTCCAGGCGCCGCCCGCTAAGCCGGCGGGCCAGGGCATGGCGGCGGCCTTTCCGAGACCTCGGCGCCAGACGGCCAGCAGCGGCACGGTTCCAATTTCGGTTCCCGCGGTTTCCCATGGAATGGAAGCGCCTTCCTTCGGCCGCGTGACGTTGCAGGCCGTGACAGCGGGGAGCGTCGGCCCCGGTCGCCGCCAGACGGGCTGCGGGTCGCGCCAGGCGGCGGGGAAAACGCCTTCGGTGAGTCCTTCGCCGCGGGCCCAGGTGAGGTCCTTGAGGAACATTTCGGCGAGGCGCGCCAGGTCCGTGGAGCGGTAGAGCCGGCCGCCGGTTTCCCGGGCGAGTCGTCCGAGGCTCTCGAGGTCGGCGTCGGCGCCGGTGGCGACGGCGGAGACGCTGACGCTGCGCTCGCGGCAGCGGCCGATGAGAAGCGGAAGGTCGAAGTCCCGGCTGCGGCCGTCGCTGAGGAGAAGAAGGTGGCGAACGGGTTGGTTTTCGCCGGCGCCGGCCGGCGGGAGGAGGTCGAGGGCGCCCGCCAGGGCGGGGGTGACGCGGGTGCCGCCGCCCGCCTCGAGGGACACCAGGCGGCCGCGCAGGGTTTCCCATTCGGAGGCGGGGACGAGGGGCGAAACGGTGCGCGGCTGGCCGGCGAAGGCGACGATGCCGACGCGGTCGGCGGGCGCGAGGGCGGCGCGGAGCGCGAGGACGGCCTGCTTGGCGAGGGTGATCTTGCGCGGGGCGCCGGGGCCCTCGCCGACGGTTTCATTCATGGAGCCGCTTGAATCTATCACGAGGACCATTTCGAGGGGCGGCCGCCGGCCGGTGCGGCTGGAGACGGGGAGGACGTCTTCGATGGGCGAGTCGCCGTAGCCGCCGGCCGCAAAAGCGGCGTCGCCGCCGATCACCAGGAGTCCCAGGCCGCCGCGACCGACGAGGTCGGCGAGTCGCCGGGCGGATTCCCGGCCGAGCGTCCAGGCGGAGACGTTGTCGAGGATGACGGTGGCGGCGCCGGCGCCGGGGAGCGCAAGGCCTTCCTCGGCGCGGGCGGCCGTCGCCCGTAGGCCGTGTTTTCTGAGGAGATCGAAGATCGGGCCGGGCGCGGGGCCGGAGTAAACGTAGAGCACGGTTCGGGGCTCTCCGACGCGAACGACGCAGGAGGCGCGGTTATTTTCGGGGACGGCATCGGAGTCGTCGGCGATTTGGGCGGTGTAGGTCCAATCGCCTTCGGCGGGCGGCGTGTCCTCGAAGAGCAGTTCGGCGCCGACGCCGGGCTCGACGCGGACGCGGCGTTGCCAGTCGGCGGCCGGAGCGTCGCCGAGGGGCAGGCGTTCGAGGCGGACGGTCACGTCGGCCGGGCGTCGCCACGGCGAAGCCTGGCTTTGCCCTGGCGGAGCCGGGCGCGTGGAGACGAGGCGAAGGCGGATCGCGACGGGGACGCCGCTTTCGGCGCGGGGCGGCGCGTCGAGGGCGGCGAGGCGCACGTCGCTCACGGCAACGAGGGTCGGGAGGACGGCGTGGACCTGGATGCCGCGTGCGGCGAGGCGTGTGGCGGCGCGGACGGCGTCTCCGCGGGTCTCGCGGGCGTCGGTGTAGAGGACGACGATGCCGCGGGCGTCGGGCAGGGCGAGCGAGGCGGCCTCGAGTCCGGCGGCGACGTCGGTTGCGTCGGCGCCGGTGGCCGTGGGTCTATCGGGAGGGAACCCGGCAGGCGAGGCGAGTTTCTCCGCCGGGGCGGATCCGGGGCGGATTCTGAGGTCGGCGGCGGCGTCGAACCGGACAAGGCCGACGGGGACCGCCGGGAAGGCGGCGACCGAGCGCGCCAGTTCCTCGGCGGGCGGCGTCGGGCCTCGCGCCAGGGCCATGCTGGGCGAGACGTCCTGGAGGATGCAGACGGCGGCAGCCCCTGGTGCGGAGACGCGGAAGGCGGGTCCGGCGAGGGCGGCGAGGAGCAGTCCCGTCGCCAGGCAGGCGAGGACGGCGCGCCCGAGGGCGCCGGGGCGACGGGGTGAAGAACGCAAAGCCGGCCATGCGAGGATCGCCCAGACGGGGAGGATGACGGCGACGACCCAGGGGTGTGCCAGCCGCAGAAGGTCCATGGCCCCCATTATAGAAGAGGGGCGCGTGGCGGCCAATGAGTTTCGTTGCGGCTCAGGGCCTCGGGTGCGCCAGGATTTTCTGGCACTTGGTGAAGGCGCGAAACGCGACTCGTGTGGCACGGCCGGTCTTGCCCGGCCGTGCAGCGGCGCACGGCGGGACAAGGCCCGCCGTGCCACACAGGTTACCTTTTGCACCCTTATCGTCAGGTGCCAGGAGATCCTGGCGCACCCAGGGCCTCGGCCAGGCCGTCAATCGAGCCACTGGAAGTTGAGGATGCGGGGGTAGATGAAGTTGGTCTTATCGGTCGGGGGATAGGCGAGGGAGGGGGACCGGTCGACAAGGGCCCAGAATCGGCGGGTGCGAATGATGTCTTCGGGCTTATCGATGGTGTTATTCGTCTTCTGGGCGCGCGACGGGTCAACGATCTGGACCGTGCCGTAAACGGAGAAGGTGTCGCTCCGGACGGTGGCGATGTTGGAGATGAGGGTGAAGGCCGCATCGCGCTGCTCGACGCTGGCGTTGGCAGGGGGAGTGAAGTATTTCAGGATTTGTGCGGGGCTCTTGAAAGGTCGGTTGGCGGTGAGGCCGCTGAGGTCGACTGAGCCGACGACCCCCAATCTAAGCGCACTAAGGGTGTCGGGCGTGGCGGTGTTGAGGTTGATTTTGCCGGCGACGCGGCATTCGGGGCCGCCGGTCTGTCCGGCGGCGGGCTTGCCGGTGTCGGCGAAGTCGGTTTTCCCGTCGCCGTCGTTATCGAGACTGTCCTGCCAGGGCCCACCGACGGAGAGGACGTTGGCGGCGCGGGCGGCAGCGACGGCGCCGGGGGCGTCCAAGTCGTTGATGTTCTTCATCCAGTCGAACTTGACGTTGTTTTCCTGGGTTCTTTGCGTTTGACAGACGATGCAGATCCAGGGTTCTCTCCACCAGGTGTTTCGGCCGGCGGGGTCGGGGCCCGGAAGGAAGCGGAGGACCTGGTTCAAGTCTCCGACGCGAGCGAAGGCCTTGTAGGGGGCTCCCGTGGACCCGCGGACGGGCAACTGGGCGGTGGCCTCGGCGTCAGAGATGCAGTTGGGAAACCGGATGGGGATACAGGAAGCCTCAAGACCCGAATCCTTCTGAGGCAGGTTGGGTGTTTCGGCACCGCCGGTGAACCATCCGGCGGCATAAAAGACACAAATGGGGGCGTTATTTGTAGTTTTGGAACTGCGGCGTTCGTCGACACACCACACCTTACGGTAGATCCGGTTGTTGGTCTCGAGGGAGGCGACATCGGCGGCGGTGACGAGATCGAGATCGAGGAACTTGCCGCTGAATGTCGTATCGTACTTCTGGAGTCTAATAGATTTAAGGACATCTTTGATGGTGAGGTTGGATCTGCAGGTGACCGTGGCCTGAAGTGTGTTGCAGGTGTCCTGAGGCATTTGCCCAGGGGCAGGGATGGATTGCGCCGCGGCGGGGGCAACCGTGTGGGGCAGATCGACATTAAAGTAGACGTACTGCTGCCATGTCGCGTAACCGCCGTCCCCGTCCCCGTCAAAATCGCCGGGCCAGGGGTTGTAGATTTCGACTTTGACGGTGTAGGTGCGGATGATGTTGTTGGGGTCGGTGCTGTCGATGACAGGGCCGGTATAGGTGACTTCGGAGAAGATGGCCTGGCGATTGGCGCCGACGTAGTTGGCGCCGCCGATCGAGACAAAGTCAAATCCTTTCCGGCTCCGGAAGGCGACGATGTTGGCGACGAGTTGTTTCAGTTCGCCGGTGTCTTCCCAGGCGCGTCCGTCGCGGAGGGCTTCGTAGATGGCGTCGGCGCTGGCGGTGTTGAGGTCGACTTTGGCGGCGGACCAGCCGAAGTCGGTCGTCCCGGCGGCGTTCTTCATGGTGGCATGCGAACCGGCCCCGTCGCCGCGCACCTCGGCGGTCCAGGAGACGGTGGTGGTCTTGAGGCGCGGAGTGTAGGCATTGGCGTTGGCTGGGTCGGAGGGCAAAGCGGGCCAGAACTGTTCGAGTCGGCTCTGAAAGTACGTGCCGAAGAGGTTTCGGAGTTCGAACTCTTCATCGAGGGTGAAGGGAACGTCCTGGCCGGCATAGGGGTTCTCGATGAGGACGGCGCCGGCCATGGAGTTTCCCGGCTTGGCATCGGCGCCCCAGCAACCGGGGACGGAGCCTGCACCGGAGCCTGTGCCGGTCAGCAGGGTGTTGAGGTCCGGCCCCGGGAGGACGTCGCTGACGAAGTAACCTTTGCCGATGCAGTCGCCGTATTCCCACGCGCCGGTGTCCTTGCTGCCGTGGGCGTTCATGTTCAAGAGGGCGCCATGGTCGAGGATGGTGACGCTGGCGCGGACGAGATACTGGTCGCAGGGAGCGGCGAGGTCGGGGATCCAGATGCCGTTCTTGGCGGGGGTAGTGACGGGCATGCCGAGGTTGTCGGGCCCGGTGACCTGGGAGCCGAATTTGATCCAGAACAGGTTTTCGCTCTTGTTGCCGAAAGAGATCCAGGCGGGTGTGGCGTTTGAGACGATGGGCGTTGAGAGCCAGGGATCGACGGCGGCGGAGGGGAAATCGTAGGGCTCGCAGGCCCCGTAGGTCTTGCCGTCTATGGGGTCCAGGCCGGCTTGCCGCCCCGTGAGCAGTTTGCCCGTGAATTCGAATTTGTTGGCCGCGGGAATATTCCATTCCCATACGTCGGTGACCATTTGGTGGATGGCGTAATCGAGGGCGCCGTCGGCGGCGATCATCATTTGGGTCTGGAGGGCGAAACTGGTGGCGGTCGAGCGTTCGAGGCTGCTCAGGGCGAGAAACGCGACGCCGATGACGGCCAGAATGGCCAACAAACCGAGGACGACCACCAGGACCGAAGCGTGTTGCTTCATAAGCGGGTCCCCTTCTGTGCCGCGCCCTTAGTTCTACAACGCTATCTCAACGCAGAGATCGCTGAGACCGCAGAGAAAGCCGAGGCCTGGGTAACAACAAACAGCAGCCAATAACTGACGCCTTCCCTTTTCGTCTTTACCCAATTTGTGCCGTTCTCTGCGTTCTCTGCGTTGAAGAACACAGCGTAGTAATATTAGGGATTTCCAAGCCAGAACGTTTCCTGGAGGGCGTATCCCTCGTAACGATTTTTGCCGGCGGGCAGAGGGCCCCGGTCGTCGGGGCTATGGACGGCCAGGGTGACGCGGATGGCGCGAGGTCGTTCGCTTCCCGGGGAGAAGATCATAGTTCCTTTTGTCCAGTTCCCTATAGGGGAGGCGTTGTCCCAGTATTCGACGAAGAACTCGCTCGTGCCGGTGGTCATGATGCGTCGGAGGCTGGCGTCGGGTGTCCCGGTGTCGCCGGGCAGGAAGGGCACGACCCTGGTGGAGGTGCGGCCGACCGAGAGGGGGGCTGTGCCACCAAGGGAGGCATAGAGGTCGCCGAGGTAGGGGGCCTTGGCCTTGTCCTGGGTCTCGAGGGCCTGCTCGGCCTGCCCGGACATGAGCCAGGCGCTTCGCGCGAGGACGCCCCGGCGGTAGTCGACGGTTTTCCCGTCGATGGTGAGAAAGGAAGTGGGGGTGAGGACGTTGGTGGTGTAGAGGATTTCGGCAGCGCCGGCTCGACAGGTTTGGGGGTCGTAGGCGCCGAAGTGCCGGCCGACGCTGACGAAGGCGAGGGTGTCGCTGTGATAGTTGCTGTCTCCGCCGGCGGTGATCTTCAGGTAACCTTCGGGCGTGATGCCGCGGAGGTCGCGGTTGAGGCGGTCGAGGGTGGCGCGCATCTGCTGATGAGCGCCGTGGATGGCCTCGGCGTCGGTGGCGGTCTGGGTGACGATCCCGAAGATTTCGACGACGCCGATCATCACGATGGTCATGATGGAGGCGGCGGTGACGAGTTCAACGAGGGTGAAAGCCCGTGCCCCGTGCGACGGGTTTGGCCGACCGCGGACCGACGGCGTATGCATAGTTATTCTCCCAACATGGTATGATAGACGGCGACGGCGTCCGGCACGCGTCGGATGGTCGTGGTGGTCGGGGAAATGATGTAACCGCCGGACGTCACGCCAACCGCGGGATATCCCGTAATCTTTGGCGTGCCGCCCGAGGTATCTATCGTGACGTAATCAATCAGATAGCCCCAGCCGAGTCCGCCGGAGGGTTCGAGGATGTAAGTTCCCGGCCCGGGTTTGGGATTGGTGGCGTTGGCCCACAGCTCGCTCGTGGCGGAGGTAGAGGGCAACTTGCCGATGGAGCGGCAGACGACGATAGTAAGTCGATAGGGACCGTCAGTCGCGGCGGTCGCCGACAAGGGAGATCGAGATCTGGTGGCGAAGATGCGGGCGACGTAGTTGCCGGCGTCCCAGGTGTTGCCGCCCTCGTAGGTGCGACTCGTAGGCTTCGTAGGCGAGGTGTAAAGAAATACGGAGGGCCTGTACACAACGTGGAGTCTGCCCGCTACATCGAAATAGCCCCCGGCGAGGTAATTGAGGTCGATGAAGGCATAACTACTATCAGTATTATCGCGCAGCCAATTGATAATCGCGTTCCGGTCGGCTCGTACCCGCGCCATGGCGCTGCGGGCGCAGAGGGCCGCCATGGTCTGGTCGCGGCTGCGTCGGCTCTGGTCGACGGCCACGGGAAAGATCGAGGCGACCATCGTCAGGCCGATGCCGAGGATGCCGGCGGCCATGAGCATTTCGGTGAGGGTAAAGGCGGCCCGGCGTTTTCGCGGGAATGCCACGTCGCGC
>JAPLMM010000058.1 GCA_026387035.1 Planctomycetota bacterium | reverse complement strand
GTTCGCCATCCGCCCCGACCAGGAGGACGTGCACACGGCCGTCGAGGAGTGCCTCACGAAGAAGCTCGGCGACCTCGGCAAGAAGCTCCACACCGGCCGCAGCCGCAATGACCAGGTGCTGCTGGACCTGCGCCTCTACGGCAAGGAGCGGCTGCACGCCCTGGCGGAGCGGGCGATCGCCCTTGTGCGGGCCTTGGCCGCCTTCGCCCGGCGGCACGAGTTCGTTCCCATGCCGGGCCGCACGCATATGCAAATCGCCATGCCTTCGAGCCTGGGCCTCTGGGCGGGGGCGTGGGCCGAATCGCTCCTCGACGACCTGGAACTCGCGAAGGCCGCCCACGCGCTGGCGGACCAGTCGCCACTCGGGTCGGGCGCGGCCTACGGGTCGGCCCTGCCGCTGGACCGGCAGTTGGTGGCGGACCTCCTGGGGTTCGCGCGGGTCCAGAACAACGTCCTGTACTGCGCGAACTCGCGCGGAAAGGCGGAACTCGCGGCCCTGGCGGCCTGCACGCAGGTCATGGTCGACCTCTCGCGCATGGCCACGGACCTCATGATCGGCTCGATGCCGGAGTTCGGCTACTTCCGCATCCCGAAGGAACTCTGCACCGGCTCGTCGATGATGCCGCAGAAGCGGAACCCCTGCGGCCTGGAACTCGTGCGCGCCAGGGCCGCCGCCGTCATGGGCTGGCATGAGCAGGTCGCCGCCGTCCTCAAGGCGCTCCCCTCGGGCTACAACCGCGACTTCCAGGAGACCAAGGGGCCGTTCATGCGCGGCGTCGAGGCGACGCTGGGCAGTTTGCGGATCATGGCCATCACGTTCGAGCGGCTCGAGGTCGTCGAGGAGAACCTGCGCAAAGGGTTCATCCCCGAGATCTACGCGACGGACCGCGCCCTGGAACTCGTGGGCGAAGGGATGCCGTTCCGCGACGCGTACCGCGAGGTCGCCGCCCACCTGGACGAACTGGCTTCGCGCGACCCGGTCGAGAATCTCAAATCGAAAACCCTCCAAGGCGGCCCCGGGAACCTGGGCCTGAAGGAACTCGGCAAGCGCGCCGACGCCGCCGAAAAATGGCTCAAGACGGTCCGCGACCCGTTCCGCCGCGCGCTCGACGCGATCCTTGCATAGCCGCGGGCGTCATGCATGTTTAGCCGCGACCCGACCTGTCCGCCATAGCCCGAAGGGCGACGGCGGAAGGGGAGCAGTGGGTTTTCAACGCAGAGGACGCAAAGAGCGCAGAGAACAGCAGAGACGGGGGAACGGCAATGCGAAGGCGGGCGTGGTGCGTCGTCGCGGCAGTGCCCCTGGTGGGCGGCGCGATCGTCCTGGGCGTGATGGCGGTCGCGGCATGGCGGGACCGCGCCGCCGAGCGGGAACGGATCACGCGCGAGTACCGCGAAATCGCCGAGACGGGCCGCGGTGCGAAGTATGCGCCGTACGACATTCCAGGCGAAGGCTTCAAGCGGTGTCTGGAGGCCATCAGGTCCGCCGGCCGGAGCGACTGGCTTTTCGTCTCAGTCGCACCGGAGTACGAGATCCTCCTCCTCCGCGCCGACGAGGGGGAAGATCGCGGCCTGTGGCACGTATCGCCGAACGTGTTGCGCGTCGCGCGGCCGGTCATCGACGTTTCTGAAGGACTCAACGAGCAGGAAGCGGCGCTGCTCCACCACTACTATGCGTCTGTGTGGATCAAGGATCACGCAAAGGCCCGCGTGGCCGTGAATCTGCTCTGGGTTGGCTCGCTCGCCCGGCACGCGGACGGCACGTGGTCCGTCGAGTCGGGCATGTCCCTGATCGCCGGTCCAGGCCTGAAAAGCCACATCGCCGCCGACGGTTCGCTTATCGACCTCAAGCCCGTTTTCAGCCCGGATTAGTGCTGCGGTGCGGCGTGCATGGGCGAAATCGTATCGGCCGTAGTGGACGCGATAGGCGCAAAGAGGGCTTCTGGTAATCGCTGTCGGTTCTCTGCGCTCTCCGCGCTCTCTGCGGTTCAATCACCTGTTCCCTTGCCGCGCGGGCCGATGCGGATGGCGCGGCGGCGGCGGGTGGCCGAGAGGCCGCCCGGTAACTCGACGGGCCCCGCGACGCTCTTGGCCAGCAGTGCCTCGACGGCCGCGCGCGTCCGTTCGGCACTCATGTGTTTCAACCCCCCGCCCAGGCGCTCGACCGCCCGCCGCAGGATCGCCCCCTGGAGCCAGGGCCGAAGGAGCGCAAAATCGGCGGCACGGCGAGATTCTTCGGTCGCCGCGGCGACCTCAGAATGACAATCGGTGGTTGGTGTTTCGCGGACGGTCTGGCGCCAAACCGCCTCGACGGCATCCTGGAGGACGTCGGCGGCGTCGGCGGCCTGGTCCGCCAGGCGCAGGAGCGCCTCGTCCACCTTCGGATTGGCCGCTTCGCGAAGGAGCGGCAGGACCTCGCGGCGAAGGCGGTTGCGCGCAAACGCCGGGTCCTCGTTCGTTTCATCCTCGCGCCATGCCTGGCCGCGCGCCTCGAGAAAGGCCCGGACCTCGGCGCGCGAAAGGTCCACGAGCGGACGGATGATCTCGATGGCCTCGTCTGGTGCAAGCGGCGCGCGGGGCCCGAGGGCCGCGAGGCCCTCGATGCCCGTCCCGCGCAGGATGTTGAAGAGGACGGTCTCGGCGCGGTCGTCGGCCGTGTGGCCGAGAGCGACCTTGCGAGCGCCCGCTCGGCGAGCGGCGTCGATGAGGAACCGCCGGCGGGCGTTGCGGGCGGCCTCTTCGACGCCGACGCTGTCGCGCGCGGCAAGGGCCAGTACGTCGAGGCGCTGCGTGATGCAGGGCAGGCCGAGGCGTTTGGCGAGGTTCTCAACGAATGATTGGTCCTCGTCGGCCGTGGTTTCCCGGAGGCCGTGGTGCAGATGCGCGACGGTGAGGGCGACGGCGAGACCAGAGCGTCCGAGGTCGTGGAGCGCAAGGACCAGGGCGACCGAATCCGCGCCGCCGCTTACGCCGACGACCACGGGCTCCGGCTTGTCGTGCGCTCCGGCCTCCGGCGCCAGCAGACCGTGGGCGCGGATGCAGGCGCCCACGCGGGCGACGAACTTGCTCGGGTCATCCGTTTTCATCGGCGACCATTATACCGCCGGGGGGCAGAGGAGGTGGCCGCATTTCGTGGCGCCTTGTCGAGGCCGCTTTCAAATCTGTGTGGCACGGCGGGCCTTGCCCCGCCGTGCGCCCCGCACGGCCGGACGAGACCGGCCGTGCCACACGAGGCATGTGTTGCGCCTTCGGCAGGTGCCAGAAAATCCTGGCGCGCCCACAGGGCGGAGGGACGCGGAAACTCGTTGACGCCTACGGTGAGTGGGTGTAGTCTCGCGGTGCCGCTTGTGAGCGGCAGAAGGGTGGCACGTCGGGTTTCTTTCGGAACGCAGCAAGGAGACGGCGATGAGTCAAGACACGTCATGGGAGATGCGGCAAGGTCTGCCCGGTGAGGGGCGCCTGGGCGTGATCGATGCCTATCGTCTGGGTTGGCGGTTTATGAAGAAGGACTTCTGGCAGCACTGGCTGCTGGCGTTTGTGTTTCTGCTTCTTCTGATGGCCTCCGGGTTTGTGCCGTTCGGCCAGTTCATTGCGGGGCCGCCGCTGGCGGCGGGGTTCCTGTACGTGCTGATGCAGCGAATCGATGGCCGCGCGTTGGGCGTCGGCGGCTTGTTCGAAGGGTTCAAGCAACGTTTCGCTCAGTCCATCGTGTCGCTCCTCCCCGTTCTCGGCGTGTGGTTTGTTCTGGGAATTATCTACATGGTGGCGTATTTCGTCTTGGTGCTTCCGATCTTTATGTCCGCCGGTTCGGATAAGCCTATGGACGTGGAAGCATTCTTGAGCGTTTTTATTCCGTTCATGGTGGTTGTCAACATTGTCTCCATTTTGGTGAATGTGTTCTTACTGTTTTTCATTTTTGCCCCGCTTGCCGTCTGGGATTGCCCGCAGTCGGGGTGGGAAGCCGCCAAGATGTCTATGCGGATGGTCCGCGAGCGTTTCTGGTCGGTTCTGGGTTTCGGGGTGCTGGGCTGGCTCATCGGGTGGCTTTTCTCGCTGGGGATAATCGCCTGCTACATCGGCATTTTCTTCACCGCACCGATCGCCATGCTCTGGTTCGGCAGCGCCCTTGTCTACCTGTACCGTTCGTGGACGGGTCGGCCGCTGGTTCAGCCGATCGCTGCGGGCGGACCGGTCATCGAAGGCGGGCCGATTCCGCCGACCGACATCCAGCCGCCGGCGTACTCGTAAGGGTCCGGCGATGGTGGAGCGCGCGAGCCGCACCGTGCCGACCGCCGACCGGATTTTTCACGGCATCGTTGCGGCCCTGCTGACGGCGGCGTTTGCGGTCAGCATCCTCCAGATCGGGTTCTGGGACTCCGGGGCGCCCGACGACGACCCCGCGGGTTCCATCTGTATGCTTCGCCGGGCGACGGGCCTCCCGTGCCCCACGTGCGGTCTGACGCGGGCGTTCTACGCCATGGGGCGCGGGGCGGTCGGTGAAGCGTTCGAGGAACATCCCCTCGGGCCGCTCGTCTTCGTCCTCTTCGGCGTCGTGTGGGTCCGTTCGGCGGGCATTTTTCTGGCCGACCGGGCGTGGTTGAACGTTGCCGCCCGTGTCCTGACGTGGTCGCTTCCGTTCATCGCGGGGGCGGCGCTCATCCTGTGGGCCGTCCGGCTGGGATGGATGTTCCGGAGCGGGGCGGCGTCGTCGGCGTGGCACGCGTCGCTGCTGGGGCGGCTTCTCGGCCCCTAGTTCTACAACGCTATCTCAACGCAGAGAGCGCAGAGAACGCAGAGGGAGGATGGAGTAACAACAGCAAGGCAATTTCCACCAGCGGCTCACAAAGCATGTTGTTTGCCGTTCCCCTATCTTTGCAGTCCTCTGCGTTCTCGGCCCCGGCGCGCCGGGGTTGAAGAAAACGGCGTAGTAGTACTAGGTGCGCAGGGATTCCATTGAGAGGATGCTGGCCGGCAGCACCACGAAGATGGGGAGCCACGCGGCCTGGAGCGGGCTGAGGTGGCCGGCGTTGCCGAAGGCCGTCGAAACGAACGAGAGGACGTACACGCCGATGAACAGAACCACCGCGATGCCGATGCTGGCGAAGTAGTTGCGTTCCTCGCGTCCGGCGACGAACGGGAGGCCCAACAGAAGGACCAGGAGGTTCAGGATGGGCATCGTCACGTGTTGGTGCATGGCGACCTGGAGTTGCCGGCGGTTGCCTCGCATCGGATCGTCCGCGAGGGTCTTGAGTTCTCCGTATCCCATGTAGCGGTGGAAGTCGCTGGCGCGGTGGCGCAGGATTTCCTCGGGCCCGACGTTCGTGGCATAGAAGGGGTAAGGGTCGCCCTCGGGACCGGCGGGGAGGCGGTCCGGGGCGCCGGCTTCCTCGGTGGGCGGCAGTTTGATCCCGCCCGTCAGGTCCCATCCGCACTTCTTGGGGTTCCAGACGGCGCGTTTGGCTTCGATGGTGCCGCGGGCCTTGTACTTTGAGTCCCGCAGGAAGATGCGCACGCGGGCCACGAAGACTATGTTGTTGGTGCCCGGGACGGCCCGCGGTTCGGCCAGCATCTCGCGGGTCTTTGGGTCGTACAGCGGCGCATAGAGGATGTTGTTGTGCTCGTCGCGGATGAAGTCAACCGGGAAGCGGTCCTGGAGGGTCAGGTCGTCCGGGTCGCGCGCCAATTGGGCCGCAATCCCCGGAATGATGCCTTCCTGGTTGACGATGTAGAAGGCGTCGACGGCCAGGGCGACCAGGATCATCGGCCACATGACGCGGTAGAGGCTCACCCCTGCAGCCTTGATGCCCGTGAGTTCCCGCCCGCGGTTCAGGCGCACGAGCGCCGCCGCCGCCGCCACCAGCAGCGACGGCGCAGCCAGCCACTGGAAGAACTCGAACGTCTTGTAAAAGTAGTAGTTTGCCATGTTGCCGAGGATGGTCCAGAAGCCCGCCGGCTGGGCCCCGCCCGCGCTTTTGAAGAACTCGTTCACGTTGAAGAACTGGTCCAGGATGACGGCCAGGCCCATCAGCGCGGCGAAGACGATCACCAGGGAGAAGACATACGTGCGGACGATGTAGCGGTCGAGGATTTTCATCCAGCCCGTCCTCGAAACAGGTCCCGGACCCGCGTCGCCGCGAGGCGTGCCCGCGTCGGCCTCATCCACCCCCACACGAGGTGCGCCAGGACGCCGGCGGCCAGAAGCAGCATCAGGAAGTTGGGCGTCCAGATGAGATACAAGGCGTCCTGGGCGTGCTCCAGTTGGTCCGCCACCGCTTCCTTCGCCCGCATCGTCAGCAGGGTGGTGCCCAACCAGGGCGCCAGCGCCACCCCGAACGCCGTCAGCAGGTGGCCGCTGTGAAACAGAATCCCCAGGCCGGCGCCGAGGAGCACCAGACCGAAGCACCCGACGGCGGCGGCCATCCGGCCGTGCATCTCCGCCAGCGCCCGGGCCCGGATCCTGTCCTTCTCGCGCTGGATGGCTTCCGGCGACGCCTCGCCCTCCTTCAGGTCCTTCAGAACCTGGGAGAACTGCTCCGGATGCTGCTGCGCCGCCAGAAGGTGCCACAGGCTCAGGTTCTTGATGTCGCGGGGCACCTCGGTCGGCAGCGTCAGGCCGACGATGTGCGTCCCCCGGTTCTCCTCGCGCCCGTTCTCCTGGATCACCTGGGCATCCGACAAAAAGAGCGACACACTGTGTCTCTTCCGGTCGAACTCCACGCGCCCGTACGGCGCGTAGGCATACGTTTGCCCCTGGCTGCCGCGGTACTTCAGCGCCGGGCCGTACAGCATGTCGCCGACCACCCGGTCCACGCTCATTTCGAAGCCCGCGTCCTTGACCTTGATCTTGCCGGTGCTCGACAACCGCGTGAAGAACAGGCGCTCCACGTCGGCCAGGGAGAGTCTCTTGGCGGCGTACCCGCTCTCCGGGAGCGGCCAGACGGCCAGGAACAGGTTCGTCGCCGCCGTCATGACCGCCAGCAGAACCGCCGGCCAGAGCAGGCTTGAAACCGGCACGCCGCTCGCCTGGCAGGCCATGACCTCGTTGTCCGCCGCCAGCCGCCCATACACGAGCGTGGTCGCCAGCACCGCGGCCAGCCCCATTGCGATGTAGGCCGCCCCCGGTATCGAGAGGCCCACGTAGAGCAGGGAAGTCAC
>JAPLMM010000057.1 GCA_026387035.1 Planctomycetota bacterium | reverse complement strand
CGCGGCCGCGTGCGAAGAAGGCATCGGCGGCAGCGAGTTTACGGACCTCGTGATGCGGGGCCTCGGGCACGAGGCGTTCCTGGCGGAGGTGACGGCCGAGGGGGCCCCCGTCGTGAAGGACCAGTGGGCCCTGGAGAACCTCGCGAAGGCCGCCCGGCACGGCGAGATTCTCTTCTGGTCGGACCGCCTGCCGCGCGATTTCCAGCAATCGGCCTTGAAGGGGTTCGTGACCCCCGTCGAGAGCCTCCAGGCGGGCCTCGAGCGCGCGTTCGACAAGCACGGCCCGGAGGCGCGCGTCATCGTCATGCCCAACGGCCCGTACGTCCTGCCGTACCTCAAGAACGGTAACGAAGTGACGGAGTGACGCAGGAAAGGGGGATGCCATGTCGGCCGAATCAACAACCGGTGCCGCGCCGCAACCAGTGAGGCGTACCGTAGATGCAGTTTTGGCGGTTATCGTCGTGGCAGCATTGCTGCTTACGTCTTTTGCCGTGGTGTTCGGGGAGTATCTGCGCGACCGTACGGGCAGCGAGTTCTATCTTGTGATTCCGCTGGTGGTGTTCTTCGCGTCGCCGGTTGCGCTTATCGTCTTCTGTGTGCGGCTCGTCGTATTCTGGCGGCGACTGCAAACGTGGGGGCGTCTGACGCGGATGGTTTTTCCGTTCGTTGTCATCCTGGGATGCGTCTTGGCCCAATTCCAAGGACTGTTCCACCGTCTTGACAAGGCCGTCCACTCTTGGGTCAGGCCGCAGGCCACCGAAGTTGATTTCCTGGATTTGGCCCGCCTTGCGGCCGAGACCGGCGGGGATAGCGAGCAGGCTGCCGCAGGGCACGACATCCTGGCACTTCCGCTCATGTTCGAGAATCTTGCCGACGCCGAGGCGCACCTCCGCAAGTCGCTCGAGATACGCGAGAGACTCTACGGCCCGGTCCATTCCAGGGTTGCATTCAGCCTGCGGAACTTGGCAAGGGTTCTCAGCATGCAGCGCAAGTTCGAGGAGGCCGCGGCGGCCCTGAACCGCGCCCTGAATATCCAGGAAGGTGATTCCGGCCCGGACTCGGACGCGGTTGCCGATATCCTGTCGGAATACGCCGACGTCTTGCAAGAGATGAACCAGAGCAAGAGGGCGGCAACTCTGCAAACTCGCGCGAAGGCAATACGTGACAAGGCGCAGGAGATACGCCCCTGACGTTCATTGTGTCGCCCTAGCCGCGAGAGTATACTGCATACCATGACCGAATCGCGTTTCGCCTATCCGATTGTGTTGAATCTTTTCGGCCGCCGGGCGCTGGTGGTGGGCGGCGGGGAGGTGGCGCTGCGGAAGGCCCGCGCCCTGGCCGACGCCGGAGCGCGCGTTCGCGTCGTCGCGCCGAAACTCGTGGCCGGCTTTACCGAGGACGGGCGCTTCGAGTGCCTCGCAGTTCGCTATGAGAAGCGGCACCTCGAAGGGGCGCTCGTCGCCGTCGCCGCGACGGACGACGAGGCGGTCAACCGCCGCATCGCCGAAGACGCGCGGGTGGCCGGCGTCCTGGTGAACGTCGTGGACCGGCCGGAGTTGTGCGACTTCATCGTCCCCGCGCAGGTGAGGCGAGTGGATCTCCTGATCGCCATTTCGCCGAGCGGCGCGGCGCCGAGCCGGGCGCGGCGGCTGCGGGAGCGCCTCGAAAAAGAGTTCGGCCCGGAGTACGCGACGCTTCTTGAGGTCTTGCGCGAGGTGCGTGAGGACTTGAAGCAGCGGAATCTTGCGCCGGAGGTTCGCCGGCGGCTCTTTGAACGATTGACGGAGGACGACCTCGTCGCCGCCGCACGGCGGGGCACGGAGGCCCTCCGCACGACCGTTGCCGCAGAGGTGGCGAAGGCGATCGCCAAGACGCGGGCGTGAGGGCGCCCGCCGGGCACTTCTCTCGCAAAGGAGGAGTCCGCCGGCCTATGGCTTGGCGGGCTCAATGCGCCATCGCACCGGCGCGCCCGGCTTCAACTCCACGGGGATGCCGTCCTGCAACTCGCGGCCGGAGAGCGTCTTTTCGGCGCCGGTGGTCATGTCGCGGACGGTGTAGCGCGCGTCGGCCTGGACGGTGAACCACTCGGGGAACTGGTTGATGCGCGGGTAATCGACCGGCAGGTGCATGTTGGCCTTGTGGCGGGGCTTGTCGAAAAGGACGCAGCCGGTCCACGGCTCGTCGGCGGCGAGGTTCAGGCACACGGCCTGGCCGTTGCGGACCGAGCCGATGCGGACGTCGGCGCGCCACGGGCGAACGGTCGCCCCCTGGGTCTTCCAGAGTGCGTACATGATGGACGTGCGGGCGAAGTTGCCGTCGCCGTGCCAGCCCTCGATGACGCCGTCGGACTTCTGGATGGCCCACATCATGCGGGTCTGGCTGTCGATCCAGTCGGCGGCGGAGGGGACCGGCTCGCGGTTGAAGAGGTTGATCGCGCCCTCGATGGAGTCGGCGTAACCGTCGGCCGAGCGGTCGGCCCAGGCGGCGCCGACGTACTTGCCCTTGAGGTTACCCAGGGCCTTGATCACGGCGTCGCGATAGGCCTCGGTCTTGTCCACGAGCCAGACGGTGTAGAACCCGTTGTAGGTATAGCCCCACGTGTCGGCCAGGCCCTTGCTGTGTTCGCCGGTCTTGGGATTGAACTCCACATAGAGCAGCCCGTCGTCATTGCGGCCGGCTTCGAGGATGCGGTCGAACATCTCGTGGAGCGGTTTCTCGTAGACCTTCTTCTTGGCGGGGTCGGCCAGCGAGAGGGCGACATACAGTTCCGTCAGGCCATTGATGACCTCGCAGCCGTGGTCTGCCAGTCGCAGGCTCTTCATGTCGCGCGTGGGATGGTGGCCGCCCAGCAGGTAGTAATCGCCCAGGCGGACGGCCCAATCGAGGTACTTGCGGTCGCCCGTGAACCAGTACACCCGCGAGCAGGCCTGGAGCAGGTCGCCGTTGACCTCGAAGTTGAGCGTCGGGATCTTGCCGAACGGCGTGTCGATGGGTGCATTCTTCCATATATCGTCCAGGAGGCCCGTCATCCGCTCGGACCACGGGCTCTTGCCCAGCCATTCCGTCAGCGGAATCAGGCCGTCCTTGACGTACTCCGCCGCGCCGAAGATGATGGCGTCGAGATTCGGTTGCGGCGTCGCAAAGCCCTGCTTCGAGAAAAGGAAATCGTCGGGCAGGCGGTCGCTGCGGCTCGTCAGCCGGGTCTCGGCCCGGAGCATCTCGAGCATGCGGCCGTCGAACATCGGCCGGTCCGTGAGGGCGCACGTGAGAACCATAAACGGATAGTTGTCGGCGGCGGCGTCCTTGGCGTTCCAGCGGTCGCGGTCGCCGCTCAGGTTGCGGGGAATGAGGCCGCTCTTCGGGTCGGCGTGGGCCAGCCAGCCTTCGACGTATTTGTGGCAGCGGGCGAAACCCTCGTTGGCGAGGCGGCCGTTCTGGTCGGCCTCGCCGAAGATCGCCTCGTCCTCGGCCGCGCGGGCGTATCCAGCGGTGGCGAAAGGAAACGGCAGTGCGAGACTCAGCGCCGCCAGGACCGCAATCCATCTTCGTTCCATGTTGTCCTTCCTGAAATTCCCCCCACGCGTATGAACCGGCCGGCGGGGAAAACGGTTCGGCGATTCCGCCGCCTACGGCTGAACGAGTTGCTTGGAATCGGGCAGATCCTTGACGCTCGACAGGCCGAACGCCTGGAGGAACTTCTTCGTCGTGCCGTAGAGCAAGGCCCGGCCGAGTTGTTCGCTTCGTCCGGCGATGCGCACCAGGCCCTTTTCCATGAGCGCCCTTATCATGTCGCCGCACGCCACGCCGCGGATGTCCTCGACCTCGGCCCGGGCGACGGGCTGCTTGTAGGCGATGATGGCCAGGGTCTCGAGCGCCGCCTGCGTCAGCCGCGCCTGTTGCCGCGCCCGAACGAGCGGTTTCAGATACTTGTTATACTCGGGCCGCGTGAAGAGTTGATACCCGCCGGCGACTTCCTCGATGGTGAAGGCGCGGCCCTGGGCGTCGTAGTCGGCCAGGAGTTCCTCGACGCACCTTTTCACCATGCCGACGGCGACGTCTTCGCCGGCGGCGTCGGCCAGGCGGTCGGCGCTCACGGGCTGGTCGCTCGCGAAGAGGATGGCTTCGACGATGGTTTTGAGGGGCGTTTCACTCATTCGCACCTGCTCCCGTCCCTTTTTTTCCGGCGGCGTCGCGAATCTGCTGGACGGCCTGCTCGACCGCGCGTTTCGTCGCGTTCGACGTAATCGTCGCGGCCGTGATGGCCTGCACCTGACTGAACTGCTCCGGTTTCTTTCCCGGAAATTGGTCGAGGAACGGATTGATGAGTTGCTCGGTTTTCCCCGCCTTGCTGGGGCCGAACAGTTTTTCCCACAGCGTGAAGTTGGATTTTTGTTCGGCCACGGTCGCGCCGAGGCCGGGCGTCTCCTGCTGCGAGAGGACGACGACGCGGAGGACGGCCAAGTCTTCCGCCCGCACGCCGACCATGACCTTGAGGAGGCTCGAATAGCCTTGGGCCTCGCCCTGGGCGACGTAGGCGACCGTCCGGCCGGCGGAATCGCGTGCGGCGTAGACGGCATCGGCGGCCATGGGCGCGCCGGCGATGGGCGCCTGGGGATCGACCGAAGCGCCTTCGGGGCAGACGTCCTGGATGGCCTGCTCTTTGATCCGAAGGTCGCGGCGCTCGATGTCGCCGCGGAAGAGGCCGTAGAGTGCCGCCACCCCCCCGCCGATCACGAGGCAGGCGACGCTGAGAATCACGACGAACTTGGCGAGGTTGCGGATCATTTCTTGTGTCCGAAGATTCGCGGCTGCGTCCAGCGGTCGATGAGCGGCACGGTGGTGTTCATGAGGAGGATCGAGTAGCACACCGCCTCCGGGTAGCCGCCGTACAGGCGTATCAGGATCGTCAGGGCCCCGCATCCGAAGCCGAAGAGGAGCATGCCCTTATTCGTCAGCGGGCTGGTCACCATGTCGGTGGCCATGAAGAAGGCCCCCAGCATGAGGCCGCCGCCCAGCAGGTGCATCGCAGCGAACTTGAGCGCAAACCCCGGCCCGTACGTGATCATGGGATGCCATCCGGCCTCGCCGGCTTGGACGCCGCGCTCGACGAGATGGAGCGGCAACAGCACGGCCCCGAGGGCGACGGCGGCCAGGTATGCCAGAGGTACCTGCCAGCGGACCCAGCCCTTGTAGATAAGGTAAAGGGCGCCGAGGATGAGCAAAAGGGCGCTCGTCTCGCCGATGCTGCCGTAAACGTTCCCAACGAACCAGCGCCACAACTTCGACCAATCCCCGACGAACATGAACTTCGACACATCGGCATCATAGAACCCTTCAGTTGCGATACGTTTCAGGATGGCCATCGGGCTGGCACCCGAGACCGCGTCAACCCCTTCCGGCACCCCTTCGAGGACGGTTCCTACATTGCTCACGAAGTGCCCGCTGTTGAGCAAGGGGTACGCCGAGGGGTTCAGGTCCGTCGGGTAGGCGACGTGGACGAAGGCGCGGCCGACGAGGGCGGGGTTCCAGATGTTCGCCCCCAGGCCGCCGAAACATTGCTTGGCGATGGCGATGGCCACGAACGCGGCGACGATCGGCACGAACCACCGTGCCTGGGCCGGCAGACAGAACGCCACCAGCAGGCCCGTGACGACGGCGCTCCCGTCACCGACCGTCGCCTTCTTGAGGCGCAGGCGCGTGATGACGGCTTCGGTGATGACGGCCGTCGCCACCGCCAGGCTTTCTCCGCCTCCGCCTTGAGTTTGGCCTGGGCCTGGTGCTCGCGTTCGCGCTGGCGCGCCAGGGCCTTTCGCTTCTCCCCCCGCAGCATTTCCACCAGATGCACGATCCGCCGGTGGGCCGGACACACGTAGGCGCACAACCCGCACAGGATACAATCCATCAGCCCGTAGTCCATGGCGGCGTCAATGGCGTCGAGGTCGCCGTCGAGGAACGCTTCCCCGAGGATCGAAAGTCGGCTGGGCTGGAGGTACGACGGGCAGTGCCGGACGCACGCCCCGCAGCGGATGCAGGGGTCGTGCTCATAGACGGCGGCCTTGCGGAACGCCAGGACGCCGCTCGTCCCCTTCGTCACGTAAAGGTCCGTGGTGAACTGGGCCTTGCCCATCATCGGCCCGCCGAGGATGAGCGATTCGAAGCCGTCGGCCACCTCGGCGCGCGCCAGAAGCGCCCCGAGGGGCGTTCCGATCCGCGCGAGGAAGTTCCCCGGCCACCGCGCCGCGTCGCCCGCGACCGTGAGGGCCCGCTCCGTCAGGGGCCGGCGGCGCGTGACGGCGTCGGCGACGGCAGCGGCCGTGGCGACGTTCTGCACCACGACGCCGACGTCGGCCGGCAGGCCGCCCGTCGGCACTTCGCGCCCCAGGCAGGCAAGGATGAGTTGCTTCTCCGCCCCCTGCGGGTATTTCGTGCGGAGGACCTGGACGCCCCCGGCGTCGAATCCGCGGACGGCCGACTGCATGGCCTCGGCGGCGTCGGGCTTGTTGTCCTCGATGGCCACCAGGCCGCGCGACGCGCCCGTCGCCGCCATGCAGATCCGCATCCCGGTGACGATGTCCTCCGGCCGCTCGAGCATCAGCCGATGGTCGCACGTGAGGAGGGGCTCGCACTCGGCCCCGTTGATGAGGATCGTGTTGACCTGTTTGCCTTTCGGCGGGGCGAGTTTGACGTGCGTCGGGAACGTCGCGCCGCCCATGCCGACGATGCCGCCCTCGGCCACCGCCTCGCGGATCTCGTCGGCCGACAGGCGCGACCAGTCGCGCGGCTCGTCGCACCCTTCGGCCCAGGCGTCCCGGCCGTCCGGTTCGATGGCGACCGCCTGGACCGTCCGGCCGGTGGCGGCATCGATGACCGATTCGATGCCCGTGACGGTCCCGGACGTCGGG
>JAPLMM010000056.1 GCA_026387035.1 Planctomycetota bacterium | reverse complement strand
TGGGCCGCCGAAGAGGGAACCCCCCGCGGCGAAGGCAGAACGGGTGAGGCTCGCGGCGGGCGGACTCGCGCGCCGGAAGTCAAGTTGACGGCGGAGCAGGAAACGGCGCTGGCGCCGGCCGTGACGGAACTGAAGGCCGCCGTGGCGAAGTTCAAGACGGCTGCCACGAAGACCCTCGGCGAGAAGGATGGTCCCGCGTACGTGATGCAGACGATCCGCGGGCTCATGCGTGCCGAGAGGCCGGCGGCACCGGCGGCCGAAGGCGGCACTGCAAAGTAGTCGCCGGCGGAAGCAAAACGGATAAGCCAAGCGCGGCGGCCGAGAACGGTCGCCGCGCTGCTTTTTGGCCCCGGCCTATTAACGCTGTGTTCTTCAACGCAGAGAACGCAGAGAGCGCGGAGAACTGCAAAGATATGGGAAGGGCAAAACAACATGCTTTGGGAGCCGCTGACGGAAATCGCCTTGCCGTTGTTACTCCCTCCTCCCTCTGCGGCCTCTGCGATCTCTGCGTTGAGACGGCGTTGTAGAACTACCGGCTGTAGGTTCCCATGAGGCGCGCTTCGGCGAGGACGCAGCCCTTCATGGCCTCTTGGAGGGCCGCCTTCGCGGCGCCGGGCTCGAGGTCCAGCGGCGCGTCGAGCGCGTAGAGGACGAAGTGGTAGTGGTGCGTGCCGTGGCCGGGCGGGGGCATCGGCCCGCCGTAGCCGATCTTCGGCCACGAGTTGTTGCCTTGCATCGCGCCGCCGAGGTCGGGCAAAGTCTTGGCCGTCGGTACGCCCTCGGGCAGTTGCCTTAAAGCGCCCGGCAGGTTCCAGAGGAGCCAGTGGTCCCACGTGCCGCGCGGCGCATCCGGGTCGTCGCAGATGAGGGCGAACGCTTTCGTCCCCTCCGGCGGGTCGGTCCACTCCAGGGGCGGCGAGCGGTCGTCGCCTTCGCCGGTGTACTTGACGGGAATCCGCGCGCCGTTGGCGAACGCCGGGCTTGTGAGTTTCATCGTGGCCTCCGTTGGGGGCGGGCGGTCACACGTGGCGACGGCCAGTGCCGCAGCAAGCGCGAGCATCCGCGCCGCCCGCCGAACCGCTTTGCCGGGCTTCGTACCCATGTTCGCATCCCTTCCGCGAACCGTCCGCCCTCGCTTTTCCTTATCCATCATGCGCCCGGCGTCCGGCTGCCGCAAGGCGAAAACGGTTGCTCCGCCGTGCCGCCCGTCTGTAGAATACGGTCCACCCTATGCGGTTGGGCCGGTGGAGCCGGGCGCGACGCATTACTCAAATCTTCCGCATGAAGCGATCGATCTGGTGGCGGCGTGCGGGGCGCTCATCGGCTGGCAACGAGAGGCCCACGACAAGGCCGCCGGACTCAGGACCCACATGCTCCTGGCCCTCGGCGCGTGCCTCTTCACGCTCGTCACCCTGCGCGTCGGGTCGGGCGACCCGCTGCGTGTCGTCCAGGGCATGCTCGTCGGGACGGGGTTCATTGCGGGCGGCGTCATCTTCCGCCAGGGCGACCTCGTGCGGGGCCTGACGACGGCGGTCGGCCTGTGGGTGATGGGCGCGATCGGGACGGCCGTGGGCGTCGGCGAGTATTTCCTCGCCCTCCTCGGGACCCTCATCGCGTTTCTCGTCATGAGCCTGCTTCAGAAAGTCGAACGCCGGCTCGTCAAGCATCCCGAACCGCCGGCCGAAGGGGGAAAACAAGCGTAAATGGCCGACACCGCGTTCGGCCAAGGGGGTTCACAATCGCGGGGGGAACGACAGGGAGGATACCCATGATGAGGCTGACGACGTTGGTGCTGGCGATTCTCGTCCTGGCGGGTGCGGCGGCGGCGGACTGGCCCCAGTTCCAGGGACCCAACCGCGACGGCACGAGTCCCGAGAAGGGCCTCCTGCGCGCCTGGCCCGAGGGCGGCCCCAAAGTCCTCTGGACCGTCCCGCTCGGCCCGGGCTTCGGCGCTGCGGCCATCCGCGACGGCAAGGTCTATGTCCTCGACCGCATCGACGACGCCAAGGACGTCCTGCGGTGTCTCGACCTGGGGACCGGCAAGGAGGAGTGGACCTTCGCCTACGACTCGCCCGGCTCGGTCAACGTGAACGGCTCGCGCTCCGTGCCGACCGTCGCCGACAAGTACATTTTCACGGTCGGCGTATTCGGCCAGGTCCACTGCATCGACAAGGCCACGCACAAGGCGGTGTGGACGAAGCATCTCCTCGAAGACTACGGCAGCAAGTTGCCCAATTGGGCCATCTCCCAGTCGGCCTGTCTGTATGGCGACGCGGTGATTCTGGCCCCGCAGTCGGGTTCGGTCGGCCTGGTGGCCCTGGAGCAGGCGACAGGCAAGGAAAAGTGGCGCTCCGGCCCGATCGGCAAGATGGCCTACGCCTCGCCGCTCATCACCACGGTGGACGGCGTGGACCAGGCGGTGCTGACGACCGTCGAAGGCGCCTCGGGCGTGGACGCCAAGACCGGCGCGGTCCTCTGGACCTATCCGCACAAGTGCCAGATTCCCGTGCCCGGCCCCGTGGCGATCGGCGACGGGCGGTTCTTCATTACAGGCGGCTACGACGCCGACTCGGACCTCATCAAGGTCGAGCGCAAGGCCGGCAAGTTCCAGGCCGAACTCCTCCACCGTTTCGACATCATCGGCGCCCACGTCCACCAGCCGATCCTCTACAAAGGCTGCCTCTACGCCCTCTGCAACACCAACTCCAAGGCCGACGGATTCGTGTGCTTCAGCCTGGACGGCCAGATCAAGTGGCAGACCAAACGCGAGCCCTACCTCTGCAAGGGCGGATACATCCTGACGGGCGACAACCTCTTCTACAGCATGGACGGCGCGACGGGCGACTTGCGGATCATCGAACCTTCGCCCGATGGCTACAAGGAACTCGCGATCGCCAAGGGAATCCTCAGCGGCAAGGAAATCTGGGCGCCCCTGGCCCTTTCGGACGGAAAACTCGTCGTCCGCGACCAACGCCAAATGAAGTGCCTCGACGTCAAAGGACCGTGAACGCACGCGCCGGCGCGTCGCGCACCCGCGTGCCGACCCGAAGGCTAACTCAACACGCCGATGAAAACGAACCCCGTCCGAAAGGGCGGGGTTTTGTTTTTGCGCCCATGGCGCCCTCGGCGAGGTTGGAAGTGAGACGGCGATCTCGGGGCCGGCTGCCACGGGCATCTGGGCGCCGGGGCGAGATGGAGACGGCCGGGAAACGCCGGGTAAAAAGCAAAAAAACAATTACCCAACGAGGAAAAGTCGTGTTATATAAGAGGGGCTGAATTGTCCGGCACGGAGCACTACCGTTCAACCCCGGAGCCCCTGGAGGTCTCCCGCGATACGATCCGCTTGGGTGGCGAGTTTCCAAACGGCCTGGCTTACGAGAAGGATCGGGCGCGAGTAATCGCCGGCGGAGGGGACGCGAAGATCCGCCATAATGAGGTCCACGGGCTGGTGCGGCCGGCGGGTGCGCGCAAACCAGTGGTGCAAGTCCAGGGAGCAACCGATAAGGCTGTGGGGAAAGAGCAGGACGCGGCATGACTTCTGCGGGGCGTGCCATCCAAAGAGCAGCGATTGCGACTGCGGCACTCGCGATAGCGTCGACTCTCGCGTGGGGAGCCGAGGGGAAGCGGCAATCCAAACTCGTTGACGCACTCGCCGAGTACGGCGTGCGCGAGATCGTTTTCGTTGAGCGGCCGGGGGGTGCCGAGGGCGACGGCCACTGGTACGCGAACTTCGGCTATTTCGCGCAGACCTTCGACCGGAAAACCTACCGCGAGGGCGCTTGCCTCCGCGTGCTCGACGTGAAGACAGGCCAGGTCCGCGACCTCGTGGACGACCCGCGGGGAACGATCCGCGATCCGTGCGTCCACTACGATGCCGAGAAGGTCCTGTTCTCCTACCGCCCCGGCGGTCAGCACAACTTCCATCTCTACGAGGTGGGCATGGACGGTTCGGGGCTGAAGCATCTCACCGACGGCATCTATGACGACATAGAGCCGACGTACCTTCCCGACGGCGGAATCGCCTTCGTCTCCGGACGCGCGAAGCGATGGGTGAACTGCTGGCTGACGCAGGTCGCGGTGCTCAACCGCTGCGACGGCGACGGGACGAACCTAAGGCCGATCTCGGCGAACATCGAGCAAGACAACACCCCCTGGGTCCTTCCCGACGGCCGCATTCTCTATACGCGATGGGAATACGTAGACCGCTCGCAGGTCGACTACCACCACCTCTGGACGGTAAACCCCGACGGGTCGAACCACGCCGTCTACTACGGGAACCTGCATCCGGGCTGCGTCTTCATCGATGCGAAGCCGATCCCGGGGTCAAACGAAGTGGTTCTCATCAACAGTCCCGGCCACGGGAACTGGGAGCACATGGGACCGGTCGCGGTCGTGACGCCCGATCGCGGTCCCGACGACCTTGGCGCGATGCGCAACCTGACGGCCAACAACGACTACCGCGATCCTTGGGCGTTTTCGCGGCACACATTCCTGGCCGCACAAAAGAAGGACATTGTCCTCCTGGACGACTCGGGCGGCAGGACCGTAATCTACTCTGGCCGCACAACCGTCCACGAGCCTCGGCCGGTGATTCGGCGCGAGCGTGAGCATGTGATCCCGACGCGGGTGGACGCCTCGAAGGCCACCGGCACGCTCCTTCTCACGGACGTCCGCCTCGGGCGGAACATGGGGGACGTGAAGCCCGGCGAGATCAAGAAACTCCTGGTCCTCGAGACGCTCCCGAAGCCGATCAACTACACCGGCGGCATGGACCCTCTCAGTTACAGCGGCACCTTCACGCTCGAGCGCATCATCGGCACGGTTCCCGTCGAGGAGGACGGCTCCGCCTACTTCGAACTTCCGGCAAACCGGGCGTTCTTCTTCGTGGCGCTGGACGAGAACAACCTGTCCGTGAAACGGATGCAGAGTTTCACCTCGGTCGCGCCCGGCGAGACGACGAGTTGCATCGGCTGCCACGAACTCCGGACGCAGGCGCCGTCTCCCGCCAGGCGGATTGCGGCGATGCGGCGGGCGCTGTCCGTCGTGACGCCCGTCCCCAACGTGCCGGACATTATCGACTTCCCGCGCGACGTCCAGCCGATCCTGGACCGCCACTGCGTGAGATGCCACGACTACGAGAAACCTGCGGGCGGCAATCCGCCAAGCGAAGGCCCCGCTGCGGGCGGCGTCATATTGACCGGCGACCGGGGCCCAATGTTCTCGCACAGTTACTTCGAACTCACGATCCGCCGGCAGTTCGTCGACGGCCGCAACCTAGCCAAAAGCAACCTCCCGCCGCGGACGATTGGGACGTCCGCAAGTCCGCTCATGAGAAAACTCGACGGGAACCATCACGGCGTCCGGATGTCGCCGGGGGAGATCGACGTCATCCGCTGCTGGATCGAGTCCGGGGCGGCATATCCGGGCACCTACGCCGCACTCGGCTCGGGCATGATCGGCGGCTACGCCCAGAACGGACAGGTCGAGACCGACCGCCCTTGGCCGGAGGCCAAGGCGGCCGGCGAGGCCATCCGGTCACGGTGCGCTACGTGCCACGGTGCTGCAAGCGATAAACGCGTCCCGATGAACCTGTCCGACGAGATGGGTATCTCCTTCTGGCGGATGGACATGGTGGATCCGCTTCTGCCGCACAGCCGCCACCGCGTCTGGAATCTCTCGCGACCGGAAAAGTCGCGCATGCTCCTCGCGCCGCTCGCGAAGAGCGCGGGCGGCTTCGGCACGTGTACGCCACCCGGCGGAGAACCGGTCTTTGCCGACACCCACGACCCCGACTACCGGGCGATCCTGTCATTATGCGTGGCGGGCAGGCAAAGGCTCGAAGAGATCACGCGCTTCGACATGGCAGACTTCAAGCCTCCGCGCCCCTACCTCCGCGAGATGCACCGCTACGGGACTCTCCCCGACTCGTTCAATCCGGCGACCGACAGGGTGGACGTCTACGCTCTTGACCGGCGGTACTTCGAGTCGCTCTGGTACTATCCGCCGGGAACCGAGCGCCCGAAACTCTTCGAAAACGCCAACCCCTATGAGGGCGACAAGCACCTCGCCGTCCCCGCGCGCGCCCTCTGGCCGTAGAGCGGAGGGAGTTTCGAGAACGGCGAACGGTCTGAGGCCAAGTTCGGCCGGACGACGTTCCGCCGAAACTTTTCGTACGGCAGCGCGCGGCGCGGCCGCTCACGCCAACAGATTCCGGTCCAGCCGGCGGAGGCGCAGCAGTCACGATTGGAACAGTTCCGGGGAAAGGCCGCTCTGGCGGATGATGGAGGCGAGCGTCCCCGCTTTCAGTTCCTTGTGGTTGGGGACGATGACGGTAACGGTGGTCCCCGCCATCCGCTTCTGCATGGCGATGTGGCTCCCCCGGCGGCGGACTTCGGCAAACCCGTTCGCCGCCAGGATCCGGCAGACGTGCCGACCCGTGAAGACGCGCCGCTTACCCCACCGTCGTCTCCACCTCGAACGGCGTCACGTACACTTCCCCGTGAAGGCGGTCGGCAACCTCGCTGCGGCTCGCGCTCTCCAGAAACAGGCGGACGGCCTCCGCGAGATTCGCGCGGGCCTCGTCCAGGGTCGCCCCTTGGCTCGCCACATCCAACTCCGGACACAGGGCGACGTACAGGTCGCCCTCGCGGTGAACGGCTGCGGTGAAACGTCGCTTGGGCATGGCTCGCCCTCCTTGGGTTTCCAATGCTATTATAATGCTTCGCCGCGCGCGGGGCAAACCCTCCGTCCCTCACGCAAAAAGGTTCCGGTCCAGCCGGCGGTACTGGACGGCTTCGGCCAGGTGCGTTGCGGTCACGTCCGGCGCCTCTTCCAAATCCGCGATCGTGCGGGCGGTCCGAAGAATCTTATCGTGCGCCCGGGCCGAGAGGCCCATCTCCACCATCGCCTGCTTGAGCAAACTTTCGCCCGCGTCGTCCAGGGCGCAGAACTTCTTGACCTGCCGATGGCTCATGCGGGCGTTGGTCATCCGCGCGTCACCGCCGAACCGCCGCGACTGGACCGCGCGGGCACGCGACACCTGTTCGCGCATCTGAGCGCTCGTCGAGCCGTCGGACTTGGCGCGGAGTTCGCGGTACGGCACGCTCGGCACGTCCAGGTGAATGTCGATGCGGTCGAGGAGCGGCCCGCTGATTTTCCCCATGTAGTTCTGCACCTGGCGGGGCGTGCAGTGGCACTCACGCTTCGGGTCCGTCAGGTATCCGCAAGGGCACGGGTTCAGGGCCGCCACCAGCATAATCTGCGCGGGGAACGTCAGGCTGGCCTGGGCCCGGCTGATGGTCACGAAGCCGTCCTCCAGCGGTTGCCGGAGGACCTCCAGCGTGTGGCGGTTGAATTCGGGCAACTCGTCCAGAAACAGCACGCCGTGGTGCGCCAGGCTCACCTCGCCCGGCGCGGGGACGCTCCCGCCGCCCACGAGGCCCGCTTCGCTCGTCGTGTGGTGCGGCGAGCGGAAGGGCCGCGTCGCGATGATCGACTGGCCGCGGCCCAGGAGGCCGAGGCTCGAATAGATCCGCGTCGTCTCGAGCGATTCCTCGATGTCCAGCATCGGCAGGATCGTCGGCAGCCGGCGCGCGAGCATCGTCTTGCCGGCCCCCGGCGGGCCGATCATGAGGACGTTGTGCCCGCCCGCCGCGGCGACCGTCAGGGCGCGCTTCGCGTGTTCCTGGCCGCGCACGTCGGAGAAGTCCACGTCGTCGCGCCGGGAGTCCTCGAAGACGGCCTCGAGGTCCACCGCCGAGGGCTCGATCTCCAGGTCGCCCGCCAGAAACCCGACGGCCTGGGCGAGGGCCTTGACGGGAACGACCTGGAGGCCGGAGACCACCGCCGCCTCGCGCGCGTTGTCGGCCGGAAGCACCAGGCCCTTGAGGCCTTCCTCGCGGGCCGTCAGGGCCATCGCCAGCGCCCCCTTGACCGACCGGACCGACCCGTCGAGCGCGAGTTCCCCGACGACGGCGTAGTCCTTGAGGCGATCCGAGAGGAGTTGCCCCGTGGCCGAGAGGGCCCCGAGTGCGAGCGCAAGGTCGAACGCCGGCCCTTCCTTCTTGGTGTCAGCGGGGGCGAGGTTGATGGTGATCCGCCCGTCGCCCGGCCAGCGGTAGCCGGAGTTCTTCAGGGCCGTGGCGACGCGGTCCTTCGATTCCTTGACGGCGGCGTCCGGCAGACCGACGACGACGATCGCCGGCAAGCCCTGGCGGACGTCGAACTCCACCTCGACGAGGTATCCGTCGATGCCGAAGACGCCGACCGAAAGGACTCGTCCGAGCATAGCGTCCCCCTAGCCGTCGGGATGCACATGAAAAAGACGAGCCGACATACTACCCCCGCCGGCGCGCCGTGCAATCGTATTCCGGGCTTCCCGCCCGCCGTGGTGTGGCCGCGGATCGTGGCAGTGGCTGTTAGGCCCATTCATGGGCCTTTGCCCCGCTTTCGCGGGGTTTAGCCCCGCCATTTTATGGCGGGGTGACCGGCCGCCACCTTCCCTTCCCTTTTTCTTTTCCCTCTCCGCCCCGCTGAAAGCGGGGCGGAGAGGGAAAAGAAAAAAACATCAGGTCTTGGCACGCTTGCGAACCGGGGCTAAAAGCCCCGGTCTACTCGCCGCTCGCGCGGCGCAAAGGCGGCTGAAGCCGCCTCAAGACGGCTCCGCATCAAAGCCGTGCCACGAAAAACGGACACACCCACACCCGGGCCCGCCGGGGGTGCGCCAGGATTCTCTGACACCGCCCGCGAAAGCCTCGTAGCGATTGCAGAAAAGAATCCATTGGGTGGCACAGGCAAACGCGGCGGTTCGTTTCCGGAAACGGCAGCAGCCCATCACGGGAAGCGCAGTGCCAGGACGAACGCTTCCCACCGTTTCTTGAACGCGTCCATGTCCTCTTCCCCCAGGATGCGCTTCAGCGTCTCGTAGCCCGTGGGATCGTCCTTCGCGCCGGCCCGGAACTCGCGGTAAAACTTCGCGAGGAGCCCTTGCTCCTGGAGCCAGTAGCAGAGGTACCGCGCCTCGGCGTAGTGGGTCCCTTTGTCCTCGTTGTAGAACTGGTAATCGCTCGTGGCCGTCAGGGTCTTGAAGGAGGGCGCCTTGCCCGCCCGGATGGTTTCCTGAAGCCCCTTGAGGCGCCAGTTCGTGAGGCCGACGATTTGCCCGTCGCGCTCGGCCGACTGCTCGTACAGGCTGCCGAGTCCTTCGTTGAACCACGCCGGGCACTCCGGGAAGTTCGCCGCCATGAACGGGTGAACGAGTTCGTGGACGAGCGTCCCGCCGCCCGTCCGGATGTTCATGATGAGGGCCCCGTGGGTCTGCGAGAAGTAACCGAACGGCGTCGTCGGGTCGTCGCCGAAAATCTCGCGCGCGTGCCGCTCGTAACTCGCATCGTCCTTGAAGAGCCAGATGTCGAGGATTTTTTCCGGGTCCTTCTCGAAGTAAAGGGCTTTCAGGCGCTGGACGGCCCAGCGGACGGTCTGCTCGGCCCGGGCGCGGACCACGTCGGGCGCTTCATCACCGATGACCACAAACGGCGACTCGGGAACAATGGTGAACCCCTCCGGCATCTTCGCCTGGAGCGCCCGCAGGTGCTCGGCGAAGGGGTCCGCTTCGCCGGCGACGGTCTCGGGCGCAGCGGGGGCCATCTCGGCACGAGCGGCAGGAGGTTCGTCTCGCGGCGCTTCGGCCGCCGACGGTGCGGCCGGAGGCGGTTCCTCCGCCCGGCACGACGGCACGAACCATACCAGCGCCAGCAAGATCAGACCCATCCACCTTTTCACGTTCACTCTCCTCGCTGTCCGCCGTCGCGCGGCGTCGGGACGGCCGCTAAGCCGCAAGCGGTGTGCGGCCGGCGTTCCGCTGCAATTCGTCTTGATTCGCGCCCGGCGTGCGGCTATCGTACACGCGGCACAGGGGAGTTTCCATGGGCACACCACCGACGGGGGCGCCGGATCGGGAACCTTCCGTCGCGCCGACCACCGGACGGATCGTCCGCATCCTCGTCATCCTCGGCGCGAACGCGGCGCTGGTGATCGCGGTGACGGCCCTCGGGTCGGCCCACGGGTCCCTGCCGGACCTCAACGCCGAGACGCTCGCCGTCGCGCTCCTTCCCGTGTCGGCCGCCATGGGCCTGGTGCTCGCCTGCCGGAGGCTGGACCTCGCGCTGCCCGTCCTGTTCGTCGCCGCCGCCGCGATGCGCACCAATCCCTGGGCCTTCGCCGGCGACCCCTGGCTTCGGATGCTGATCCTCTGCGGTCTGGCGGCCGGCGTCGCCGTCGTCAGCACGCTCGTGACGTGGTACGGCCGGATTGCGAGCGCCCTGTGGACCGTTCTTCTGGCGGGCCTCCTCTGGCGTCTGCCGGTGCTCGCGAAGGCGCCGCCCCTCTTCGGTTCGGAGGGTTGGCCCTGGACCGCAGCGGTAGCGGCTTCGATGGGGTTCCTCTTGGTGGCGGCCGCGGTGCTGGGCCTTTCGCGGCTCGTCGCGCCGCCCTCGTCGCCCCCGATCTTCCACACCGGTTCGCACGGACTGGCGGGCCTCGCGGCCGCGTGGGCCGTCGCCGCCGTCGCCATGGTGCTGGCGGCCGGGGCCGACCCGCCCGGCGACGTGGCGGAGGCGCCCTGGCTCGCCTATCCGCCCGTCCTCGCGGCCGCGGCCCTCGGCGGCGCGTACATTCTGCGAGGACAATGGGGCGCCCTGAGCGCCGTCGTCCTCACGGCCGTCGGCCACCTTGCCTGGGCGTTCACCCGGCATGCCGACCTCGGCGACAAGACGCTCACCGCCATCGTGCCGGCGGCTGCGCCGCTCGTCGCCGTTCCGCTCTACCTCCTCCTGGACTGGCTCATCCGCCGGCGGACGGGCGAATCCGCCCCCACCGCCCTCCTGGCCTGACCCCAAGACAACTCTCGGCGTGTGTTCTGTTGAAAACATCCGTTGGTGCTCCCTCTCCCTTGATGGGAGAGGGACGGGGTGAGGGTGGGGGAGAAACGACGAATACCGAACAAGGAACCGCAGAACGCCGAAGGGAAAAGCCAAACGACCGGCCGTAGTCGGCCGTTCGGTCGTTCCTTCATCCTTCTGCGGTTCGGCGTTCCTTGTTCATCATTCGTCGTTT
>JAPLMM010000055.1 GCA_026387035.1 Planctomycetota bacterium | reverse complement strand
GGCCGACGCCCCCGTCCCGCAGGCCAGCGTCGGGCCGCTCCCGCGCTCCCACGTCCGCATCACCACCTCGCCGAGCGAGACCACCTCGACCACGTGGACGTTCACACGCTCCGGAAAAAGGGCGTGATGCTCGATCTTCGGACCGAGGGTCTCGAGCGGCCAGGCCTCGGCGTCGTCGGCGTAGAACACCGCATGGGGATTCCCCATATTGACGCAGGTCATCCAGAGCGTCCGCCCGCCCACCACCAGCGGCACGTCGACGACGCGGTCGCCCTCCAGAAGGACCGGGATCTTCTCGGGGTCCAGGACGGGCCGGCCCATCGAGACGCCGGCCCGGACGACCTTCCCGTCCGGATCGCGCTCGAGCGTGACCTCGCGCAGACCCGCCTCGGTCTCCACGCGGACCGTATCGCCTGCCGCCAGGCCGCGGTCGGCCGCAAACTTCGCCACGCCGCGAACCCCGTTGCCGCACATCTCGGCCTCGGAGCCGTCCGCGTTGAAGATGCGCATGCGGACGTCGCCCTCGCCCTCGGCCGGCAGGACGAGGATCAGGCCGTCGGCCCCGACGCCGAAGTGGCGGTCGCTCACGCGGCGAGCCAGTTCTTCCGGCCGGGCTACGGCCGTCTCAATGCCGTTGATATAAATGTAGTCGTTCCCAGCGCCCTGGAGTTTCACGAATCGCATGGGAAGCGTCCTTCCAACCGCCCCGGCATCCCTGGCGGCGAGGGATTATAGCGGCGGCGGCGGCGACCTATCCAGTGTTTTGTACGCCCGGCAGCGGGCGGGAAAGTTGACTTCGCATCACCCGGGCGGTAGACTGGGCCCTCCGGGCGGCCGAACACGGCAACACGGGCGGCTTCCCCGCGGGTCAAGGAACTCGGATTTGGTTGACGGCGCCAATATTGTGGGACTGGTCCTGCGTCTGCCCGTGGTCCTCTTCGCCCTGACGATCCACGAGTTTATGCACGCGTGGACGGCGTACAAGTGCGGGGACGACACCGCCTACCGCATGGGCCGGGTCACCCTGAATCCCCTGCCCCATCTGGACCTGATCGGAACGCTGTGCCTGCTGTTCGCGCCCATCGGGTGGGCGAAGCCCGTGCCCATCCAGCCGATGAACTTTCGGCGGCCCCGCCGCGACGACATTCTCGTGAGCGGCGCGGGCATAGCGGCGAACTTCGCGCTCGGCATCGCGTGTGGCCTGGCGCTGCGCTTTGCCGCCGCCCCGCTCGCCGGGACCGGCCGTCTCGGCGCCCTTTTCCTCTTCCTCCTCTACATGGGGTGCTTCATCAACTTCGGCTTGGCGGTCTTCAACCTCCTGCCCGTGCCGCCGCTCGATGGTTCGCACATCCTCGAGCACCTGCTGCCCCGGCGCCTGGCGGCCCGCTACGCCCTTTTTCGGCGGAAGGCGGCCATGGCCCTGGTGGGGCTCATCGTGGCAAACTACTTCCTCAGCGACGCACTAGGCTTCAGCCCGCTGGGCTACCCGATCCTCTGCCTCGTGCGCCTCTTCGCAGGAGCCGATTGGGCCTGACGGAACGAAGGGTACAGCGATGGCCGAGACGAAACCACTTCGGCGGAAACGGATCCTGAGCGGGATGCGCCCGACGGGGCGCCTCCACCTCGGGAACCTCGTCGGCGCCCTCTGGAACTGGCGCGACCTCCAGGACGCGTACGACTGCTTCTTCATGATCG
Source organism: Planctomycetota bacterium (assembly GCA_026387035.1). Lineage (NCBI taxonomy): Bacteria > Pseudomonadati > Planctomycetota > Planctomycetota bacterium. The sequence continues at coordinate 1,486 of JAPLMM010000055.1, read as the reverse complement.
CCGACTACCACGCCCTGATGAGCGAGTACGCCGACCCCGCTCCAATCGCCGACGCGACGCGCGAGGTCATGATCGATTTCCTCGCCTGCGGCCTGGACCCGGAGCGCAGCGTCCTCTTCCGCCAGAGCGACCTACCGGAGCACGCGGAACTCCACCTCATCCTCTCGGCCTACACGCCGATCTCCTGGCTCGAACGCAATCCGACCTATAAGGAGCAGATGGAGCAACTCAAGACGAAGGACATCCACAACTACGCGTTCCTCGGGTATCCCGTCCTGCAGGCGGCGGACATCGTCCTCTACAAGGCGGACGTCGTGCCCGTCGGCGAGGACCAGTTGCCTCACCTGGAACTCGCACGCGAGGTCGTCCGGCGCTTCAACAGCCTCGTCGGCCGCAACGTCCTCGTCGAGCCGCAGGCCAAACTCACCCAGAGTCCGCGCCTCCTGGGCACCGACCGGCGCAAGATGTCCAAGAGTTACGGAAACCAGATCGACGTCGCCGACGCGCCCGAGACGATCCGCAAGAAGGTACTCTCGATGATTACGGACCCGAAGCGCATCCGGCGTGACGACCCCGGCCACCCCGAGGAATGCAACGTCTGCCAGTACTACCGCACGTTCGCACCGAAGGAATACGACCATGTGGCCGAGCGGTGCCGCACCGCCGCCTGGGGATGCACCGACTGCAAGGCCCGCCTGGCGGACGTGCTCATCGAACTGCTGGCCGAGCCACGCGCCCGCCGCGAGGAACTCGAAGCGCACCCCCAGCGGTTGAGGGAACTCCTGGCCGAGGGGGCACGAAGGGCCCAGGCGGTCGCCAGGAAGACGCTGGAGGAAGTGAAGGCCATCACCGGCCTGGGGCCGCTGGGATCCTAATACTACTACGCTGTGTTCTTCAACGCAGAGAACGCTGAGAACGCAGAGAACGGCTGTCAAAGGAATAAAAAGGAATAAGGAGACGGCGTGACGTTGGGGGGCCCGTGCCTCGGCGCGCCGGGGTTGTGAAATAAGAGTTTATCTCTGCGCTCTCTGCGATCTCTGCGTTGAGACAGCGTTGTAGAATTAGCGGACACGAGGCGACGATGACCTACAAGGTTGAACTCGACGTTTACAACGGCCCGATGGACCTCCTCCTGTACCTCATCAAGCGCGAGGAGGTGGACATCCGCGAGGTCCAGATCGCGAAGATCGCCGACCAGTACCTCGCCTACCTCGACCTGCTGAAGGCCCTGGACATCGAGTTGGCGGGCGACTTCATCGTGATGGCGGCGACGCTCCTGGAGATCAAGAGCCGCTCCCTTCTGCCTCGCCCGCCGGCCGAGGTCGAGGAAGGCGAGGAGGAAGAAGACCCGCGCGAGACCCTGATCCGCCAGTTGATCGAATATCGGCGATTCAAGGAGGCCGCCGGATTGCTGGACGACCGCGGCCGCGAGATGGCCCGGCGGTTCGGCCGGCAGGTGGACGAACGGCTCCTGGAGAAACTCGTC
>JAPLMM010000054.1 GCA_026387035.1 Planctomycetota bacterium | reverse complement strand
GGGAATCGTTGCTCTCCGCCCGTCCCGGCCTTACAATGCCGCCCGAACCCGTAGGGCCGAGGAAGGAGCGAGCGAAGGCGTGGCGAAAATCACCAAGCGCAGCGACGACTACAGCCAGTGGTACATCGACATCGTGATGCGGGCCGAGATGGCCGACTATGCCCCGGTCCGCGGGTGCATGGTCATCCGACCCTGGGGCTATGCCATCTGGGAACGCATGCAGCGGGCCCTGGACGACATGTTCAAGGCCACCGGCCACCAGAACGCCTACTTCCCGCTCCTCATCCCCAAGTCGTTCCTGGAGAAAGAGGCGGAGCACGTCGAGGGGTTCGCGCCCGAGTGCGCGGTGGTGACGCACGGCGGCGACAAACTGCTCGACGAGCCGCTCGTCATCCGCCCGACCTCCGAAACGATCATCTGGGCGATGTATAAGAAGTGGATCCAGTCGTGGCGCGACCTGCCGCTCCTTTACAACCAGTGGTGCAACGTCGTGCGGTGGGAGATGCGGACGCGGCTTTTCCTTCGGACGGCGGAGTTCCTCTGGCAGGAAGGTCACACGGCCCACGCGACCGCCGAGGAGGCGACCGAGGAAGCGGAGCGCATGCTCGGCGTGTACCGCACGTTCGCCGAGCAGTGGATGGCGATGCCCGTCCTCGTCGGCCGAAAGAGCGACTCCCAGAAGTTCGCCGGCGCCGTGACGACCTACACGATCGAGGCGCTGATGCAGGACGGCCGGGCGCTCCAGGCCGGCACGAGCCACTACCTCGGCCAGAACTTCGCCAAGGCGTTCGACGTCCGGTTTCAGAACCGGGAGGGGGCGCTCGAATACGTCTATGCGAGTTCGTGGGGCGTTTCGACGCGCCTGGTGGGGGCGCTTGTCATGAGCCACTCCGACGACGCCGGCCTGGTGCTCCCGCCACGCCTCGCGCCCATCCAGGTGGTCATCGTTCCGATCCTGAAGGCCGACGCGGACAACGCGGCCATCCGGACGGCGGCGGCGCGCCTCGCGGAACCCTTCGGCTGCGCTCCCTTCGGGTCTGAGCCTCAGGGTCGAAGACAGGACAAGCCGTTCGGCGACGCCGTCCGCGTCCGCGTGGACGACCGCGACAACGTCTCCCCGGGATGGAAGTTCAACGAGTGGGAACTCAAGGGCGTGCCCATCCGCGTCGAACTCGGGCCGAAGGACCTGGCGGCCGGCCGCGTGGTCCTTGTGCGGCGGGACACGGGCGAGAAAACGCCGATCCCCCAGGGGGAACTCGCGCTGCGCGTCCCGGAGATTCTCGACGAGATGCAGTCGACCCTATACGAGCGGGCGAGCAAACGGCTCGAAGAAAATTGCCGGACCGTGGAGACCTACGACGACTTCAAGCGCCTGCTTGAGGAGGTCGGCGGATTCCTCTTCGCTCCGTGGTGCGGGAGCCGGGAGTGCGAGGCCCGCGTGACCGAAGAGACGAAGGCGACCGTCCGTCTCCTGCCGGACGACGCCCAGGAAGGTTCCGCCTGCATGGTCTGCGGCAAAGGGCCCGCGAAGCGGGTGCCCTTCGCTAAAGCCTACTAACGCTGCAGCGCCACTTATGCTTTCGCGCGGTGGGTACGGAGACCCGCCGCGCAAAGTGGCGCTGTAGGGCTACTCCCGGGAACGCCATTGCGGGGGGGGTCCCATTCTCCAAGAGTCCACCTTGCGGGGCGGAAGGGGCCTTCGGAGGCCTGGAAGTGGCTTTTTGGCGCCCGAACGGCCCAAATTCGAGCCGAAACGCGGGTCTTTGGTGCGAGGCCGACTGGTGGGACTGGACGCTGGACGGCTCTGTTTCCAGTCTGTATAATGAGAGTAGAGAGGTGGCGGTATGCACGGGTGGAGGCACGTCGGGGCCCGGCGCGCCGGGGCCGGTCCCCGTCGGAGAGACGGTGAAAGGAGGACCGATATGGCCCGTTCGAGACGCAAGTCGAAGACCCCATCCGACAGGGGGGCGTTCACTCTGGTCGAGTTGCTGGTGGTCATCGTCATTCTCAGCCTGTTGATGGCGATGCTCATCTCCTCGTTGCGGGGCGTGTGGAGTCGGTACAATATGACGCGATGCCAGTCGAACCTCTTTCACATCTACCAGGCGTTCCGGCTTCGGGCGGCGGACGAGGCAATGGGCGTCAAACAAGCCTACGCAGTGGCGGCGTGGACGACGGTGCTGGCGCCTTACCTGGAGAACGACGCCAGCCAATTCAGGTGCATGGAGACCTCGGCGGCGGGTGCCACTCCCATCCCGTCCATCACCGAATTAGTCGAGTTACGCATGCACGGGCCCGGCGGCTACATCCAACAGTTGGAGCCGGGTCCGTGGATGCTGAAACTCTCCGTTACGCAGTATAACACGGCCCGCGGCATGAACCTCCTAAGCAACGCCGGCGAGGCCGACAACATCAACACGTTGCACCCCGAGTTCACCACTTACGTCCCCGACGGCACGCCGGACGTTTACTGGCTCTGCATGGAGGACCACGGCGGCGACAATGACTTTAAGGACGTCATGACCCAGGTGACGGTCAATGAAGTCGCCGGGGAGGTCAAACTGGAGTGCATCTCCGGCTACACCATCTGGACGGAAAACGCCCTCATGGACAAGTTGACGGGCGAGGTCCTCTTCACCACCGGAAGCAACTACTGGGACTTTTCCCTGGACAGGACGATCACCTTGGGGGGGGTGGCGATGGACGCGAGTTACGGCATGAACGAGTACGCCATCGACAAGATTACGGGCGGGAAACTCATCCGTGGCGTCGGCGGCGCCGGCGGAAAGATTCTCGTCATGGACTATCTGAAACTTGAAGCGAAGACCACCGACGCTTGGGCCGACGAAAAGTGGGACCCCGACCGCGACGGCGTCCCCGTCTTCGCCCGCCACTTCGGGCAGGCGAACATCCTGTTTTCGGACGGGTCGGTCCGGCCCGAGCGGCCGGCCGACCTCAACCCGATTACGCTGACGGCCGCGAGGAAATGGTGGATGCCTTGAACCGCTAAGCGGTCCGACATATATTTTGCGCGGTGGGTCGGGAGACCCGCCGCGCTATCAAACGGCCGCCTTGGTGCGGGCGAAAACGCGGTTTTTGCGGCGGGTCAGCCGTCAGGCCACGGCACGCCTGCCGTGCCAGGGGAGACCCGCCGCGCTATCCTCTCTCTCGGTGGCGCGAAGTTGACAAAGTAGCACTAGCCGCCGGGGCGGCGCCGCCGCTCGCCCAGTCGAGTCGCCTGCCCTGTAGTATGACACTACAGGGCCTGCCAGCCACGGCACCCTGGCAGGGCGAGTCCCGGCGCGCCGGGACTCGACCGCGAGCCGTAGCCGTGCCAGGGCGGCGAGCGGCCGACGTGGGGCAAAGGACGGAGGACGCAAAATGGCGTTTCGCGGCGTCAGGTTTGCGGTGCTGCTGATTATCGCCGGCGTGCTGGCCACGCTCGTCGTCTGGCGCGCGACGCGGAAGGAGCCGCTCGGAGGCGGACCGGCGTCGCGCGATCCGGCCACGGCCCGCGTCGAGCAGTACCGGCGCGAGGGGAACCTGGAAGCCCTGGCCGGCGAGGCCGACGACCCCCGGGCCGAGGTGGCGACGCGCGCGGTCCGGGCGATGGGAACCCTCGGCCCGGCCGCGGTCCCTCATCTGGAGCGGCGCATCGCGGACGCTCGGCCGGAAGTTCGGGAGGCGGCTGTGGTCGCCTGGGGCCAGGCGGCCGACGACCGTCGTCCGGAGGTTGTTGCGGCCGCGGCGCGAACGGATCCGTCGGTCATCGTGCGGGCCACCGCCGTCTCGGTCCTCGGCCAGGTCCGGGCTGTCAACGAAATGGAGACGCTGATTGCGGCCCTCGACGACCCGGACCACATGGTGCGAGTCCGCGCGTCGGCCTCGATCGAGCGCATCGTCGGACGCCGATACGAGGTTTACCTGGACGACCCGCCGGGTTCGGATCGGCGCCGCGAAGCCGTGGAGAACGTCCGGAAGATCTGGGCTGAAGAAGGGCAGGGCGTCCGCGACTACTACGCGGCCAAAAAGGCCAGGGGGGAACGCTGAAAGATTTCCGGATGCGGCGAGAGGCACAGCGATGGGCCGTCCTGGGCGCCTGCCTCCTGGCCGCTGTTGCCGCAGGTTGCTCGGACCCTGCCGACCAACTCCATTCGGACGACCCGGCCGCACGCATCGAGGCGATTCGCCTGCGTTGCAGCCTGCGCACGATCCAGGCGATCCTCCATCACAACGCCCTGGACCTTCTGACGATGGCCGAGTTGTCCGCTCACATCCTCGAGGCGTCCGCCTGAGGCGTCTGCCGCTTCGACTCCCCATCCGCCCCGACCCTGTCGCCCTCGGTGTTCCGAGCGCCGGTCGGTCTATGCCGGTTGTGCGGGTTGTAGGGAGGACTCTGGGGTCTATGCCGGTTGAAGGGGCCGTAACGTCGGCGTTGCAATCCGCGCGGAGCGTTGATTTGCGGACGCGCGCCGGCGTCGGGTCGTAAGTCCAGCAGGCAGGAACCCTTAGCGTCGCCGCGCGCCGGACGCACGGCCGCGCGTGTTGTCCGGCGGGGCGCCGGTCGGCACAGGCGGCACACTCGTCACAGGCGGCGCACGCCGCACAGGCCGACGCGCGACCCCGCCTGGCGCTACCGTGGCGCGTGTCGGCAACTATTTTGCGCGGGCGGCAGAGGTTCGGCACGGTCTTTGCAACAGGAGAGGTGGGCACCTGTTGCGTTCCACCCGGGCCCCTACCGGGTGGGAACGTTAAGAGGGGAGAACGAACATGGACGAAGCGGCTCTTCGTGAAAAGATCGGCGAGATTCTGTCCGAGGCCCAGGGCCTGCCGGCGGTGGCGGAACCCGGCGCGGCCGGACCCGGCCAGAGGGAACATCGGCAGCCTTCCGGCTTGAGGCGCGAGATGGCGGCGCTGGAGGACGGCCTGGATCACCTCCGCCTGGCCATCAAGTACCTGGTGTTCGACCTGGAAGCGACGAAGCGCGAGAACCGG
>JAPLMM010000053.1 GCA_026387035.1 Planctomycetota bacterium | reverse complement strand
AGGTTCTCCAGGGCCCACTGGTCCTTCACGACGGGGGCCCCCTCGGCCGTCACCTCCGCCAGGAACGCCTCGTGCCCGAGGCCCCGCATCACGAGGTCCGTAAACTCGCTGCCGCCGATGCCTTCTTCGCACGCGGCCGCGAAGAGAAACGTCCCGCCGCGCTTCAGAATTCCGAGGCCCGTCAGGAGGCCTTTTTGGCACTGGTAGAAGGTGTGGTCGAGCGGCCAGCCGCCGTTCGTCGTGACGAGGATGTCGCACGGCTCGGGGACGGGGCGCGCGGCGTGTTTGCGGAGGAACGCCACGCCCACCGCGTGGACCGTCTCCAGGTCGGCGCCCGCGAAGACGCCCGTCGGCCGGACCTGCCGGTCCACCGTCACATTGACCGTGAAGTGAGGCGGGGCGAAGGCGGCGACGGCCAGCGCTTCCTCGTGCTCCGGGTTGCCTTCCAGACAGCCCGGCAGGGCGCGCGGGTGCTCGAGAAACTTCGGCGCGTGCCAGGCCCGGACCGTCTCGTCGCCCGCGATGCCGGGGCAGATGGCCTTTCGGCCTCCGGAGAAACCGGCCATGAGGTGAGGCTCGATGACGCCGGTCGCGATCCGCACGTCGGCCTGGACCCATTCGCTCGCCAGGACGACCGGCGTGCCGGCGGCCGTCTCGCCCAGGCGCCGGAGCGCGACCGACCGCCGGCTGAAATGATTCACCACGCGGTACCTCGCAACGATGTCGGCGCCGAGGAGTCGGCACGTCTCGTCGCCGACGACCGGGCCGTGCAGGCCCGTCCCGATCAGGAGGGTGATGCTCTCGGCGGGGATGCCGGCGCGCTCGAGTTCCGCGAGGATCGGCGCCGCGAGGTCGTGGTTCGGGCACGGCCGGGTCCGGTCGCTCACAAGGACGACGGCGCGGAAGTTGCGCCAGTCGCGATGCCACTCCTTCGTGCCGACCGACCGGCTTCGGCCCTTCGTCCGCTCCGCGAGGACCTCGGCAAGCGACGGCCCCGCGACTGGCGCCCGGAGGGCCTTGGCGACGGCGGCCTCGGCCGGCTCCAGCGCCGCCGGCCAGTCGGGCTCCACCACCGCCACGAGGTTTTCGTCCGGCACGTCGATTGAAGCGCCATCGCGGCCATAGGCCAGTTGGATGCGCATGCGGGCCCCGTCGGGTCCTCCCCCTCGCCGAATCCCAAGCCCTTATTTAAACGGTCCGGCCGGCGGCCGCAACACGTTTCTGGACGCCGCTCGCTTGCCCGCCGCCGGCGCCCCCCGCCGCGCGGTTTGGGCTTGAACGGCGGGCGGGATGAGGGTATAGTTTTCGCGGCAGGTTCCGTTCGTGGGCGCTTAGCTCAGTTGGCTAGAGCGCGTGGATCACACCCACGAGGTCACAGGTTCAAGTCCTGTAGCGCCCACCACCTGGGTTGCTCGATGTGTGTGCTCGGCCGCATTTTGCCGACTTCGGCCGTGCGCTCCCTCATCCTGGCCTCCGAACTGCCATCGCCGTTGAGATAGCGCCTTGTTACATTACTTTTGCGAAA
>JAPLMM010000052.1 GCA_026387035.1 Planctomycetota bacterium | reverse complement strand
GGCGGGCCGCTCTCGGCGAACTCTTACCGCACGTCAAGTCCGACCTCAAGGGAACCCTGAAGGCGATGGCCCCCTACCCTGTGACGATCCGCCTCCTGGACCCGCCGCTCCACGAGTTTGTGCCGCGCGACGAAGGCGTCCAGCGGGAACTCGCCAAGAGCCTCGGCATCGACGTTGCCGAGATCCGCAAGCGCGGCGAAGCGTTGCACGAAACGAACCCGATGATGGGCCACCGCGGCGTGCGGCTGGGAATCACCTACCCCGAGGTCACCGAGATGCAGGTCCGGGCCATTCTCGAGGCCACGGCCGAACTCCACAAGGAAGGCGTCAAGGCCCGTCCGGAAATCATGATCCCGGTGACGTGCGCTGTCGCGGAGATCCGCGACCAGGCCGGGATCATCGACCGCGTCAAGGCCGAGGTCATGACTAAACTCGGCCTGAAGAGACTCGATTTCCTCGTGGGCACGATGATCGAGATCCCGCGAGCGGCCCTGACGGCCGGCGAAATGGCCGAGGCCGCCGAGTTCTTCTCCTTCGGCACCAATGACCTGACGCAGATGGGTTTCGGCTTCTCCCGCGACGACATCGGCGCCTTCATGCCCGATTACCTCAAGAAGGAAATTCTGCCGGCCGACCCGTTTCAGACGCTCGACCAGGCGGGCATAGGGGAACTCATCCGCATCGGCATCGAGCGCGGGCGCGCCACGAGGCCGAAACTCAAAGTGGGCATCTGCGGCGAGCACGGCGGCGACCCCGCGTCCATCCACTTCTGCCACAAGGCCGGCATGGACTACGTCTCCTGCTCGCCGTTCCGCGTGCCGATCGCGCGCCTCGCCGCCGCCCAGGTGGCAGTCCAGGACCTCGCCGCAAAGAAAACCGCCGCCAAGCCGAAGAAGAAAAAGAAGAAGTGATTTTCCGTGTGGTGCGCGGCGGGTCTCCCGACCCGCCGCGCCTTTCGAGCCGGCGGCGGGCTTGTCCGGCGTAGCCCGGAGGGCGAAGACGGAAGCCGCCGGCCACGTTCCTTACCGTGGCACGTTCCAAGGTAGTGAACGTGACCGCCCGCTTCCGCGGGCGGCTCGAAAGAGACGCTCTGTTGAAAAGATGCTTTTCGTAGCGCGGGGCCTTGCTTGCCACGCCGAAGTCCGCCATCCGTGCTGGCGGACGAAGGCGGGTGCCCCGCGCTGTGGGTGCGCGGGGAACTCGTGCTTCGTAGCGAAGTAGCGCTTCGCTACTTCGCAGAGTAGCATAAACCCCCGCGCTACAAAAACACCCCCTGAGCGCCTGCCCCGCCTGCCCCGTCCGTTGGGGTTGGGGCCGGGACCGATGGGTGCCCGCCGCGCAAAGGCCAGGGCTTTTGGCCAGGATTTTCAGGTTACAGGAAATTCCTTATGGGAAGTTGCTTGACAAAACCGGGATTGTAGGGTATATTGGGGTTGGAGATTGAGGGAGTTGTGTATCCGGGGCTGGCACCGCGTGAACGCGGGCCGGCCTTTTTTCATGGAATAGCCGTGCCCGGCCGTCGTTCGACCCAGAGGCT
>JAPLMM010000051.1 GCA_026387035.1 Planctomycetota bacterium | reverse complement strand
GGTTCAACTTACGACCGGCGACCTGTCCTCCGTAGCCCGCAGGGCGAAGGAGGATTGTGGATAACTTTTTTGAGGAGGTTTTGGGGGGTATTTTGGGGCGGTTTTTTGGAGACCACCGGCCCTGGCGCTAGCTTCCGGGGGGTTTTTTCGGCGGACGGGGTGCCTTTGGTAAGATGGGCTAGCGCGAATTTTGACTTTTTTAGGGGCTTTTTCACGTTTTTGGTGCGGTTTTTACCGGTTTTTGGGCCTTATTTCGCACTCTTTCCATCCATGCCATGTGCATACCTTTATGTTAATAACTTTTTTCCCGCGCGTTTGGCGCGGGATTTGCGCAGCCTTCAACGCAGCGGGCCACGGCAGGGGCCGTACCCCTGCCAGGGAGCACGCCGAGAACGCAGAGAAAAGCGGGAATGGGGGGAACGGCGGGGCGAGGGAGGGTGTAGGCCGAAGGCCTGAGACAATTCAGCCTGGGGCGCCGCCGGTGCGGTTCGACGGGCTCACCGCCCTGAGCCTGCCGAAGGGCCGGTGCCGGTGCTTGGATTGTAGGCAGGTGCGGATTGACAAAGAGTACGCCTGATGTGTTGGCCGCGGCTTGATGGCGCGAATTTCTGCGAGTGATACCTTGTTAGGCCGTACCCTTGGGCACACTCCGAGCAAGCGAATTCAGGCCGTCAATCGCGCGGTTTAAGAACAAATAGGATACTACAACTGAGGCAATACCAAGGGCCAGGACGACCCAACCCGTGAGGATATCCATACTGTCGCCGGGCCTCTGGACTGAAATGGCGCGTATGAACCCAATCCCCAGGCCAATTAGGGGGAAAACGGGTATGGCAGATGCTAGTTTCTCCGAAGCGGCCGGGGCATTGATTTCGCGCTCGGCAATGAAGTCATTGTAGTCCTGAGCCCAGCCATAAATGACCTGAAAATACCAGTAGAGATTAAATAGCGGCACAAATAGAAGGCCCACCGCCGCAGCGGGGGACATCCTAGCCCGGTCCTTGGGAATTGCTGCCCACATCTTATACAAAAGAATGAAGTAAACGACTCCCCCGTAGACCAGGGCCAGTATGCCGATGGCTGTGAAAAGGAAGTAGCCCGTAATAACTCCTATCTGAGGGATTGACGGGGCTTCTCGGCTTCCCCCGCCACCGGGTTTCCCGGCAAGGATCAAGCCTACCACCAGAACAAGTATGCCGAGAGCGAAGAGAGGGACATAGCTGAAAATAGACATCAGGTAGAACACCTTATGAATAGCCGGCCGCGAAGCGCCAATTGGACCACTAGGCTGAGTGTCGGCCGAAGCCGGCGTGTGAGCACCCGCTTGAACCGCTTTGGGCAGCAACGAGCCTTGTTTCGCTACGACAGAGGAGGTAACGAGCCCCTTTCCTTCCGTATCCGTAGCGGCCGTGCTGGGGATCCGCAGTACCACGCCACAAGCCGGGCACTTGGCACGACGACCGGCGAACTCATCCTTGAAGTGGTACGCCTTGCCGCAAGCGCAGGTGGCTCGGATAGGCATGACTGACCCCTTTAGGATATTCGGCCGCTCGTAGCATACCGTGAGAATTGGCGAGTCGCCAATAGAATCTCCACGCAGAGTTGACGGCCGGTCCACGGGTCGTATAGATCGTGGTAGGCAACTGAATACGCGACGGGCCCGCCTTCGCGGCTGACGCCGTTATGGCGGACAAGGGCTTGGCCATGCCCCTTTCGGCTGGACCCCGCCCAGGCGCGCTGGTACAATATGGCAAGCGTAAGCATTTCTTCGCGGGGGACGGTCATGCAGCGACGCGTGAACGTGTTTGTACCGTTCGCCTGCCCGCGTTGCGACGTCGAGATGGTGGTCACACTCGACGAACTCCGCGCCGGGGCCACGGTCCGCTGCGTCTCGTGCGGGGCGCAAGTGGACCTGAAGCCCGAGGACCTCTCGGTGCCGTATCACGAGCCTCCGGCGAGCGACACGCCTATGCGGTTCCAGGTCTGATCGGCTGCGGCGCGTCAGCCCTTGACGACGCCGAGCGGCCGCATCCGGCACACTTTGTGCGCCAGACCCGCGCGCTCCACCACGGCAACGACGTCGGCCACGTCCTTGTAGGCGTCGGAGTGTTCCTCGGCGAGTCCCTTCCAACTGCGGCTCCGCGCGACGATGCCTCGCTCCGCCAGCCGCGCGCGAACCTCTTCGCCGCGGACTCCCCGTGCCGCCTCGTGCCGCGACATCCGCCGACCCGCCCCGTGGCATACGGAGCCGAACGTCTCCTCCATCGCGGCCGGCTCGCCCACCAGGAGGAACGAGTATCGTCCCATGTCGCCGGGAATGAGGACCGGCTGGCCGACCTCGCGGTAATCGGAGGGCACCTCCGGGTGGCCGGCCGGAAAGGCGCGCGTCGCGCCCTTGCGATGGACGCAGAGGGTTTTTTGACGCCCGCCGACCGCGTGCGTCTCGATCTTGGCGATGTTGTGGGCAACGTCGTACACGAGCCCGAGGCCGAGGTCCTGCGCCTTCGAGCCGAAAACCTTCGCCACGGCCCCGCGCACGAGATGCATCAGCAGTTGGCGGTTGGCCCAGGCGTAGTTGGCCGCGGCGCGCATGGCGCCGAGGTAGCGTCGGCCCTCGTCGCTCTTGACCGGTGCGCAGCAGAGTTGGGCGTCCGGCAGTTCGAATCCGTACTTGGCGGCCGCCCCGCGCATGATTTTCAGATAGTCGTCGCAGATTTGGTGGCCGAACCCCCGGCTGCCGGAGTGGATGAGCAGCGCGACCGTGCCCGCCGCGACGCCGAACGCTTCGGCGGCCTTGGCGTCGTAGATTTCGTCCACGACCTGGACTTCGAGGAAGTGGTTCCCCGCGCCGAGGGTTCCGACCTGGTCGTTGCCTCGCTCGACGGCGCGCTTGGAGACGGCGTCGGGGTCGGCCCCGTCGAGGGCGCCGCCCGCCTCGGTGTGCTCCAGGTCCTCCGGCCAGCCGTAGCCGCGCTCGACGATGAAGCCGGCCCCTTCGGTCATGACGCGGCGCATGTCCGGGGGCGAGAACTTGACGTCCCCGCCGATGCCGACGCCGCACGGCACGTCGCGGAAAATCTGGTCCACGAGTTGCTTGACCTTCGGCTCGACCCGGTCGCGCGCGAGATCGCTCCTCAGCAATCGAACGCCGCAGTTGATGTCGTATCCGACGCCGCCGGGCGAGACGACGCCGCCCTCCTCGGGGTCCGTCGCCGCCACGCCCCCGATGGGAAACCCGTAGCCCCAGTGAATGTCGGGCATGGCGAGGCTGGCCTTCTGGATGCCGGGCAGGCAGGCGACGTTGGCGACCTGCTCGGCGGCGTTGTCCTTGCGGATCTCCTGGATGAGGCGGTCGTCCGCGTAGATGATCCCGTCCACGCGCATGCCGCGCTTGTAGGATTTCGGGATGCGCCACCGGCACTCGCCGGCGGGTTCGAGGGGACCTTGGTAGGATCGCGATTCGGTCATGGCCAATGACTCCTACGGCACGACCGTCGCCGTCCCGGCGACGGCTAAACATTCCCCTTTTGCGCGGCGGGTACGGAGACCCACCGCGCAAAACCCTTGCTGTTTATGCGCGGGGGATGAACCCCCGCGCTACAGAAACAACGCGTTTTCGCTGCAGCACAGCCGTCGCCGTGCCGGCGACGGCTAAACATTCCCCTTTTGCGCGGCGGGTCTCCGCACCCGCCGCGTGTTTTGCGGTTTCGCCCGCCAAGGCGGGCGGCTAACTATGTACAATCCTCATTCACACGTCGAGGATGAAACGGGCGGACCAGGCGCCGTCGGGCGACCGCCGGACCGCCAGTTCGTGGTACGTGACGGCCTTGACCTCCAGGCGTGCCGCGTGGCGCTCGGGATCGAATCGGCCGAAACCGACGCGCGCGCGGACGCCCGAGGGGGCCGCCTCGGCGAACTCGAACCGGAGCGGCACGAGACGCTCCGTCTCGAAGCGGTACAGGAGTTCCTGGAGCCAGCAGACGAGGAGTTCTGCCGCGTCGTCGCCGAGCGAGGGGTCGGGCGCGGCGGCCACGTCGGCCTCGACGGCGACCTCGCGGGGCCCGTCGTCCAGCATGATCGAGAACACGCCGCGCGCGGCCGTTTCGAGAAGGTCCGCGAGCGACTCGCCGCGGACCTCCAGGCCCACGTCGGCGGTGTGGTCGAATGCCTCGAAGGTGCCCATCGCCCGGGTGCGCCTCCCTCAACCATTATAGGACCGCCGCCTCGCAAGAGGGCCTGCCAACGCTCCCGTTCGCCGCGCGCCGGCCATCAGAACTCGATGCCCTCTCGGGCCTCGGCGCCCCCATCGTGGGGATGCTTTAGGCCGCGCATCTCGGTCACAAGGTCCGCGCGCCCGATGAGCCCCTCGGTCGCCCCGCGGCCGGTCAGGATGAGATGCACGCCGGGCGGGCGATCGTCCAGAAGCGTGAGGACGTCCTTTTCGTCCAGGACCCTCAGGCCGACGGCCGTCAGGATTTCGTCGGCCACCAGCATGTCGCGCTGGCCGCTGCGAAGAATCTGGCGCGCATACTGGAGGGCCTCGCGCGCCGCGGCCCGGTGCTCTTCGAACGCCGGGTCCTCCGGCGGCGGGACGAACCCCCGCCCCATGACGCGGATCTCGAGGTCCGGCGCGAGCCGACGCACGGCCTCGTGTTCGCCCGACGCGCACGCCTTCAGAAACTGGACCACCAGGACCCGCAAGCCTCGGCCGACGGCGCGCACGGCCTGGCCGAGGGCGGCGGTCGTCTTGCCTTTGCCGTCGCCCGTGAATACGATGACCAGACCGCGCTCGCTGCCAGCCCCCATAGGAAGGGTCTCCGCGGCCGGCGTCGCGGCGGCTTTGCCTCGCCGCGCGACACCAACAGGCCGGCCCTGAGGAATAACCCTATTGTAGAAGCGTCGCCGGCATATCGCAAGCGGCGCCGGTCGGCGGAAAAAAGATTTTGCGTCCGCCGGCCGGGGCGCCTATACTGCCCGAATCGGAATCACGCGGAAGAAGGCACTCCGTGCAGAAAAAGGTTGCCCCTGACATGCCGGGTGACACGTTTCAGGCGCTGGCGGACCGGCTCGGAATCAAACGCGAGCAGGCCGAGGCTGCTTCCAGGCTCCTCGACGACCGTCTGAGCCCCACCTTCATCGCCCATTACCGCAAGTCCGCGACGGGCGGCCTCGACGAACCGAGGCTCCGCCGACTGGCCACCGCACGCGAGGAACTGCGGGCCCTCGAGGATCTGCGCGACCGCGTCCGCCGCGAAGCCAAACGCGCCGGCCTCCTGACGGACGAGTTGACGCAGGCCCTCGACGGGGCGACCGAGGCCGAACCGCTGCGGGACCTGCTGGAGTTGACGAAACCCGGCCGACGGACCGCCGCCACCGTCGCTGCCGAGCGCGGCTTGGCGCCGCTCGCGGACTATGCCCAGGCCGGCCCGGCCGAGGGACCCGACCTGGCGCGGAAGGCGGCCGAGTTCGTCAGCCACCCGCGCGAGGTGCGTTCGGTCGAGGACGCCCTCGCCGGCGCGGGCCACATCCTGGCCGAACGCTTCAGCCGCGATTGGCGCCTCCGCAAGGCGGTCCGGCGA
>JAPLMM010000050.1 GCA_026387035.1 Planctomycetota bacterium | reverse complement strand
ACACGCGGTCGGGCGTGCCCTCGCGGCGGAGGTTGGCGACAAGCCCTCTCCAGTGGCACTCCAGCGGCGCCTCCAAGCCTCGGAATCGCGGCATAACGGTGACCTTTCAGAGGAGGTCTTCGGCCGGGCAAGAGCAGGGGGATTCTACGAAGGCCCTCAGACCACGGCAACGGAAAAGGTCTGCCGTTCACGTTTCGCCGCCTCGCTTGTCCCTGTCCATGTTGGACCCCTTTCGGGGCGAGGCGCGTACTTCTGCCGTTCACGTTTAGCCGCGAGCCGCAGTCGAGCGCGTTTGCTGTGCTGTGTCTCCGTTCAATCCGCAATTTCACCCGCCGGCGGGCCGAATCCGAGAAAAGCCTTGCAGGATCATGGCAGCGAGAGACAATCAAAGATCAGAGGCCCACGGCTGCCGTGGGCAGGGGCATCCGGAAAATCCCGGACTGAGAGGGAACGAACATGGCCGAACGCATCAATCGCCGCAACTTCCTGAAGACGACTGCCGCCGTCGCCGGCGGCGCAGCCGGCCTGGGGCTCCCCCGCGAGCCGATCCTTCTCGGGGAGGGGGCGCCGGATTCCCAATCCCAGGGACGAACCACGAACCGAAAGGGCAAAGCGATGAAACTCGGATTCCACACCGACGCGTTTAACTCGGCCTACTTCAGTTTCGAAAAGTGCCTGGCGTGGGCGAAGGCCAACGCCGTCCGCTACATCGAGTGCGGCCTGATCGACGGCGTCTCATGGATTCACGGCCTGGGATACCAGCCCCACGTCGCCTTGTACGAAGACCCGCTCCTCTTGGCCCGTAAGATGGAGGGCTACGGCGTGCAGTTCTCCCAGGTCGATGCCGCCTACCCCCTCTCCGGCAAGGACGGACCGGTGCGCGGCGTGCCGTACGTCATGAAGGCCATCGCCTGGGCACACCAGATCGGATGCCCGAACGTCGATACGACCGACGGCATGCACAAGCCCGAGGGACTCTCCGACGACGAGGCCATGGACCTCATGAAATATGAGTATGAGCAAATACTCGAAGTCGCCGAGGCCCACCGGGTCTCCGTCAACATCGAGCCGCACGGTTACTTCACCACGCGGCCGGAGATGATGGAGAAGATGCTCGCCTTCGTCGACTCGCCGTTCCTGGGCCTCAACATGGACACCGGCAACACGTTCATCGCCGGGCAGGACCCGGCGGCGTTCCTGAAGCGGTTCCTGAAGAAAGTCCGGCACGTGCACATCAAGGACGTCTCGGAGTCGCTGGCGGCGGCGACGCGCGGCCGGCAGACGGGCATCGCCGTCAGCCAGTGCGCGCTGGGCGATGGCGCCAACGCCGCCAACATCCGCCAGTGTATCGAGATCCTCCGCGACTCGGGATACACAGGATTCTTGAGCATGGAATGCGAGGGGCAGGGCGGGCCGATGATCGAGCGGTCCCTGGCCTGGCTCCGCAAGACCCTGGACGAACTCAAGGTCCCGGTTGAACCATGACGCAAACCCCGCCCCCGCGTGCCTTTAAAGCCCGGGGATGAACGAAGTTTACCCGCCGGGGCGGATGAATCCCCGGGACGCCTTTCGCCGCCGTCGTGAGAATGCACTGCCGCCCCAAACGGAGGAGCCTTCCATGCACCGCTTGTCTGCTTTGGCCTGTTCTTTCGCTGCCCTGTTCCTGGCCGTCGGTGCCGCCTCGGCCGACACGCTCAAAGTCGGGCCGAATCAGAAGTACGCGAAACCCTCCGAAGCGTTCAGGGCCGCCAAGGACGGCGACGTGGTCGAGATCGACTCCGCCGGCGCCTACGACGGCGACGTGGCCACCATCACCGCCAACAGCCTCACCATTCGCGGCGTCGGCCCGCAGCGCGTCAAGTTGCCGGCCAATGGCCAGGATGCGGGCGGCAAGGCCATCTGGGTCATCCGGGGGAACGACGCGACCGTGGAAAATATCGAGTTCTCCGGCGCGCGGGTCCCCGATCGCAACGGCGCCGGCATCCGGCCCGAAGGCAAAAATCTCACCGTGCGGAACTGCCGCTTCTACGATTGCGAAAACGGCATCCTGGGCGGCGCTGGCGAGATCCTCCTCGAGTACTGCGCGTTCGAGCACTGCGGACCGGTCCCCGACCCGGCCACGCATTCCTTGTATATCGGGCAAGCCTGCACCAAACTCGTATTTCGCTATAACTACTCGACCGATGTGATCCAGGGGCACCTCCTGAAGACCCGCGCGAAAGAGAGTTGGGTCCTGTACAACCGCCTGACCGACGAGAACGGCACCGGCAGCGCGGTCGCGGATT
>JAPLMM010000049.1 GCA_026387035.1 Planctomycetota bacterium | reverse complement strand
GCCCTTCGGCGGGGCTCCCTTCGGGTCTGAGCCTCAGGGTCGAAGACAGGCCAGGCCGGATCTCGCGGGCGAACTCGTCACCGTCCGCATCGAGCGCGCCGGCCCCATCACCCTCTTCGCCACGCTCCTCGAAAACGGTTTCTGACACCTGTTTTCTGACAACCGGGGTCGCTTGCCTTCCGTCGGAACTCCTGCTATAGTCAGGCGGGTGGGCGGGAATCCGGCGCTTCGGCGGGACGGTTCGTGCGCGGCGTTCAGCGACCAAGGCCGCCTTGTGCGGCTGCCGCTCATCCGGGGTCGGTTTTGATTGGAGGCACGCTCGTGAAAATTGAGATCGAACGCGAGGAAGACGGTCGCTGGATCGCCGAAGTGCCGGAACTTCCCGGCGTAATGGCGTACGCCAAGACGCAGGCCAAAGCCTTGGCCAAGGTGGAGGCGCTGGCGCTGCGCGTCATCGCGGACCGCCTCGATCACGGAGAGAGCGTTCCCGAACTGCGTGAACTTTTTGCGGTGTCTGCGTGAGACCGTGGCCCTCGGCCAAGGCGAAGCGGGTGCTCGCCTCCCTCCTTCGCATCGGCTGGGCGATCAAGCGACAGAGCGACGGTTCCCATCGCGTATTGAGTCGGCCGGGATGGCCGGACTGCGTCTTTGCCTTTCACGATCGCGAGGAGATCGGTCCTCGAATGCTGGCCCGGATCGCCAAGCGCACCGGCCTGCGCCCTGAGGATCTGTAAACCCGCCACCTGGTTGCAGCGGCCGCCACGGTGCGGCGACAGCCTTTTCCCATTCCTTGCGGACCGGCGCCAGATGCTCCAACAGGGTGTCCATCGCCCGGGCTGCGTCGCCGACCAACGCCTTGCGCAAGGCGTCAAGCCGACGGCCGGTTTCGGCGTTCCAGCCAAGATCCTCCCACCAGAAGGACTCATGCGAGGCGACACACAGCAAGTACGTCGGGCCTTGGGGCCGTTCAAACTCTTGCCCTCCGTGTGATACATTGGCTCGATCAAAGAACCCTTGTTTTGCCAAGTCGTGGAGCCACTGCCGGCGAAAGCGCTTCGGCAAGTACACGACCGAACCCGGTGGATAAATCACCGGAAGCGGAACCTCCCGGTACTCAAACTCGACCATCAGATACGGATTTCCGGACACCGGGGGCCCGATGTAGGAGACCGACGAGTGCATTTCGTCAATCTGCGACTCGATTTCCGCGACGGCCTTCCTGGTTTTTTCGCTCCACTGGGGTTGCAGGGGGGGCGGCCCCTGCCCCTGAACGGACTCCGGCGTGCGTTCGCCGTCTTCGGCCTTATGGAAACCATACGTCTGAGCCAGCATCCGTGCCAGGTCGGCCATCGCCGGGTCTTCGTCAGCGATATACTCCACGCGCAAGAACAGCAAGCGGTCCTGGCTGACGGAATGCAAGCGCGCGGCAGGCGATCCGCCAAGGAGGAAGGGCAGGCGGTCGCCCTTATACGACTTGGGGCTCAGCCAAACCTCGAGCGTTCGTTCGTTGCCCTGCCAGAAAGGCGTCTTGTGAACGAACCGGAGGCGCTCGCACGGCGCCTCGCCGCTCCACCCCGCCGGGCGTGCGTCGCGGCCGCTGTCTTTCAACGTCCAATCCGGCTCCATGCTTGCCGCGATCTCGCGCGCCTGGCGAGAAAGAGAAGCAAGCGGCGCGGGGCCCGTCGGCAATGAGGCGGGCCGGCCGCCGCCGGCCGAGTCCCCGCGAAGAAGGCGAAGGTACGATTCGAGCGGCCAGATCCGCAGGCCACGCTCCGGTTGCTCCTTTTCCGCCACATAAGTCACCGGCTGCAGTTGCACTAACTCCGCAACTTGCGAGTCACCCCGCGAGACAACCCAGTAGTACAGAAACAACAGAACCTTTTCGCCGTTGCTATACCGCGCGTATCCGACCCATCCGGCAGAGCGAAAATGCAGCGTCCCTTTCGCATATTCCCCTTTGAGGACTTCAACCACCTTGACGTCATAACTCATGCCTGCGTCGCGAGCGGTCCCGTCGTGGACTGCCGTGATCTCACCAAGCACGATGAGGCCGCTGCGCTCGGCAAGTTTCTTAACAGCCTCGGCGGTTTGGGTCTGCGCACCCTGTTCCTCTGCGAGAGCGTGAAGCGCCGCGGCCGCGGCTAAGGCCGCCAGAACCATCACGAATCGCCTGAAGAATTTCATGGCAGGATTTTCTGCTCGGCGCGGCATGCACACCGTCGGTCTACTCAGAACATTAGACGCTCGAGGTGCGTGGCGGTTCCAATCTTTGTGCCTCCGCCTCAGGCGGCAGATCACAGCGAAGCGACCCGCCTCGCGCTGCGTCAGGCCCGGGCGGGCCTGGGCGGCGAGGTCGGAATGCTGAAGAGCACCGCGACCGCCAGGAGCATCCCGCCGACCACCAGTGCCATCAGGCGCACCTGCGGGTCGGCGAACGACGCGAGGAACCCCAGGACGGGCGGGGCGGGGGGCGTCGGGTCGGCGGGCGGCTGGAATCGCACCGAAGCGAACTCGTCGGGCTGCGGCAGGCGAATCTCCCCCGGCCGCACCGCGCCCAACTCGTGCCGCGCCACCTGTTCCACGTAGGTCGGGTCTTGCTGAAGGGCTTCGCGGGCGGCCTCGAGTTGGTCGCGCGCCTGGGCCAGGCTCTGGACCTCCGCCCCCATGCGGGCGCACTGGCGCTCGAGGTCCAGGCGCCGCTCGGCCTCGGGGCCGAGGACCGCCAGGGCCACCAACGCGCACGCGATGAGGCAGAGCGGCCAGTAGATCCAGCCGCTCCCCAGAAACGAAACCCGCTGGCCGGAGGTCGTCATGCTTTCTTCCACAAAAAGTTGCCGTATCGGGCGGCGTCGCCCAGTTCCTCTTCAATCCGCAGCAGTTGGTTGTACTTGGCGATGCGGTCGCTTCGGCACAGGCTGCCGGTCTTGATCTGTCCGGCGCCCGAGGCGACGGCGATGTCGGCGATGGTGGTGTCCTCGGTCTCGCCGCTGCGATGGCTGATGACGGCCGTGTAGCCCGCACGGTGGGCCATGTCGATCGCCGCCAGCGTCTCCGTCAGCGTCCCGATCTGGTTGACCTTGATGAGGATGGAGTTGGCGACGCCTTCCCGGATGCCGCGCGACAACCTTTCGGTGTTCGTGACGAACAGGTCGTCGCCGACCAACTGAATGCGGTCGCCGAGGCGGTCCGTCAGGGCCTTCCATCCCTTCCAGTCGTCCTCGGCCATGCCGTCCTCGAGGCTGCGGATGGGATACTTTTTGACCCAGTCGGCCCAGAAGCCGACCATTTGCTCGGCCGAGAGTTTCCGCTTCTCGCTGAAAAGGTTGTACTTGCCCGCCTTGTAGATTTCGCTGGCGGCCGGGTCCAGGGCGAGCCAGACGTCTTTGCCCGCGCGGTAACCGGCGGTCTTGATGGCCTCGAGGATGAGTTTGCAGGCCTCC
The DNA here is from genome assembly GCA_026387035.1 of Planctomycetota bacterium. NCBI lineage: Bacteria > Pseudomonadati > Planctomycetota > Planctomycetota bacterium. The sequence goes on along the minus strand of JAPLMM010000049.1, from coordinate 16,151 downwards.
TCGTTGCCTTCCTTCAGGGACGGGGCGAAACCACCTTCGTCGCCGACTGTCGTGGCGTAGCCCTTCTTCTTCAGGACGCCCTTGAGGGCCTGGAAGATTTCGACCGCCATCCGCAGGCCTTCGCGGAAGGACTCGGCGCCGAACGGCATGACCATGAATTCCTGAAGGTCGATGGCAAAGTCGGCGTGGGCGCCGCCGTTCATGATGTTGCACATCGGAACGGGCAGCACGCGGGCCGACGGCCCGCCGAGGTAACGATAGAGGGGCAGTCCGGCCTCGTCGGCGGCGGCCTTGGCGACGGCCAGGCTGATGCCGAGTATGGCGTTCGCGCCCAGTTTGCCCTTGTTGGCGCTGCCGTCCAGCGCGATCATCGTCTCGTCGATGGCCGCCTGGTCGCGCGCGTCCATGCCGACGACCTTCGGCGCGAGCAGAACGTTGACGTTCCTGACGGCCTTGGTGACGCCCTTGCCGCGGTAGCGCTTGTCGTCGCCGTCGCGGAGTTCGACGGCTTCGTGTTCGCCCGTCGAGGCGCCGCTCGGAACGGCCGCGCGCCCGAACGCGCCGCCCGCCAGCACGACGTCCACTTCCAGGGTCGGCGTGCCGCGCGAATCCAGAATCTCGCGGGCATGGACTTTGCAGATGGTGCTCGGCATACGGACAGACTCCTTCGGTGTTCGGCTCGGAATCCCCTCGCCCGGACCCGGCCACAGTTCCTTTATCGGACGCCGGCGGCCCGGCGCTTCACCGGAACCGGTCGGGGGGCGGGCCCGACGCTCGCGCGATCCCCGCCAAGGCGGGTCTCGCCAACCGGCAACGGCGGCCGAGTATAGGCATGAGACCCTACCTGTCAACGCTTATCGCGCTGACGGCGCGCGCTCGCCGTTGGCTCGCGGCTAAGCGTGCGCCGGTTGGACCTTGACACCGGATGCCGTCGCCCGTATAGTCCTCCGCGTGAAACCCCTTGGACTGAATCTCCTGATAGTGCTGGTGGTGGCGGCGGGCGGTTGCGGGGCATCGGCTCGCGGCTGGGAACAATCGGACCTTCCGACGCACGACCGCGAGAAAGCGTTCGAGGCCGCCCGCAAGGTCCTCCGCCAGCATGCCGAACTCGCCGAGTCGAACTGGGCGCGCGGCGAAATCCGGACCCGGCCTCAGTTGCTGGACCGCCAGCGGACGGGGACGCTCGCGGACGTGCGAGGCGCCGGCGGCCGATGGCGCAGCACGGTCTCGTGTGCGATCGAGCGGGACGGCATGACGATCGTCGCCCGCGTGGCCGTCCTGATGGAGCGTGAGGCGACGGCGGCCGCGCAAGCCATGGCGGAGACCGGCACCGACGACCGGGCCAGCGACGTGCCCCGCTCCGTGCCGCGCATCGCCGAGCCGGGTGCAAAGTCCGACCGCGAGGTCTGGGTCGAGGTGGGTTACGACCGGCCCATGGCGAGGGAACTGCTGGCCGAGATCGCCCAGGAGGTCCAGAAGTCGGAGATGCGCGAGGCCCTGCCGCCGGACCAGCCGCCCGACCAGGTGCTGGAAGAATCGAGACGGATCGGGGTCGAACAGGGCTTCTAGGCCTGCCCCTTCGATCCCGGCGCGCCCTTGGCAGGGCAAGCCTGCCGTGGCTTGACCGCGGGACTCAGGGCGACGCCTGGGCGCGGCCGAAGGGCCTGCCCTTCCGGTCCGGACAAAAACCGGTGCCCCCATCGTCTAGCGGCCTAGGATATCGGGTTCTCATCCCGGAGACAGGGGTTCGAGTCCCCTTGGGGGTACCAGTGAAAAGGCCCGCCACGGCGGGCCTTTTCACTGGTACAGCAGGAGAGCGTGGAAAGTAGAGAGTAGGGAAACCGGCAAAGCCGCCGCCAAGCAGTTGACGCGCATTCGCGGCGAAACCGCTCTCCTGCGGTTTGCCCGGTGTAGCCCCGGCGACTTGCTTGCCACGCCGAAGCCTCCGGCGAAGGCGGGTCACGGCGTAGTCCCGGCGCGCCGGGACGAAGCCGGAAGCCGGGTCTCCTTTCTCCTTTCTCCTCTCCGGCCGTTGGGGTATGCTGCCGGGGTCCCTAGGAGCGGAAAAGCGTGAAATGGCGGCTGGACAAAGGGCAGATTGAGGTCGTGGACGACGCCGTGGCGGAAGTCCTTCGACGCAAGACCGTCGCCCAGCGTGTGGAAATGGCGCTGGCGGCCAACCGCCTTGTTCGCCTGCGGATAGAGGGACATCTTCGGACGCTGCATTCGGATTGGGACGACGCGCGGATTCAGGCCGAAATCGCCCGGAGGATGCGTCTTGGATCAGATTGATCTGTTGCGGCACCTGGTCGGCGCTCTGGATCGCCTGGACGTGCCTTACATGCTTGTCGGCTCGCTGGCCAGCGCGGCTTACGGCGAGCCGCGGATGACCCAGGACATTGACGTGGTCGTTGATCTGAAAGAGCAACAAGTTTCCTTGTTATGTCGGGCTTTTGCGTCCAGTGAATTCCATATAAACGAGCGAGCGGTTTTGGAAGCCGTCCGAAGCAAGAGCCAATTCAATATCATTCATTCGACCTCCGGGAACAAGATTGACCTGTTGCTCGTGCCGGCGGGCGCCTGGGGACAGACGGAGATCTCGCGGCGGCAGCGAGTGCAAATTCTGCCTGACCTGGAAGGCTACTGTGCTCGACCCGAGGACGTGATCCTGGGCAAAATGGTGTACTACCGCGAAGGGGGTTCCGAGAAGCACCTGCGGGATATTACGGGGATCCTGAAGGTCAGCGGGGACGCTGTGGATCGCCGGTACGTGTCGCGGTGGGCGGAAGAGATGGGCCTCGCGGATATCTGGCGGGCAATTCTCGGGAGGCCGGGGTTGTAGATGCCCCGCCGACAGGCGGATCAGTCGGGGTTCCAGAAGGCGGGAGGCGCCATGCGGCCGAGGTTGCTGGCGCTGGATTACGATGGGACATTGGCGGACGACGGCGTGATTTTGCCGGCGACGCGGGACGCCTTGGCCGAGGCGAAGCGCGCGGGGTTCCTCCTCGCGCTCGTCACCGGCCGGCCGCACGACGAACTGCTCGGCATCTGCCCCGAGATCGGCCTGTTTGACCTCGTGGTGGACGAGAACGGGTCGGTGCTGCATTTTCCGGGGACGGGGGAGGTGGAGGACCTCGGCCCCGCGCCGCCGGAGCGGTTCGCGGAGGAACTCGTGCGGCGAGCGATTCGCCACAGCCGGGGCCGCGTCGTCGTCCGCACCTGGCGGCCGCACCTCCAAGAGGCGCTGGCCGTCATCCGCGACCTCGGCCTCGCGCTCGACGTCATCCCCAACAAGTACGCCGTCATGATCGTGCCGCGCGGCATCGACAAGGGAACGGGCCTCGCGGCGGGCCTGGAGCGTCTCGGCGTCCGGGCGTCGGAGACGGTGGCCGTCGGCGACGACGAGAACGACCGCGCCGTCTTCCGGGTGGCGGGAATGCGCGTGGCGGTGGCCAACGCCGTCGAGTCCCTGAAGGCCGAGGCCGACCGCGTCATGCGCCGGCCGTGCGGCGAAGGGGTCGTTGAACTCGTCCGCGAACATCTCCTCGCGTCGCCATGATCCTGCGGCGGCGTTCTTTGCTTGACGCTCCGTGCGGCGTTCTCGTACGATGGAAGCCGCGGTGTCCGCAGGCCGTACATTTCACCTGCGCAGGAAGGAGATTGGCCATGCATCGTGTCGCGTCCCTCTTTCTTCTGGCTGGTTGGCTGGCGGTCACGGGCTGCTCCTCGGAGCCCGGGCCGGCGGAGCCGGGTGGGAAGGCCAAGGAGTTGACGATCGCCGTCATTCCCAAGGGTACGATGCACGTCTTCTGGAAGTCGGTCCACGCGGGGGCCCGGAAGGCCGAGCAGGACCTCGAGGGCGTCCGGGTCATCTGGCAGGGCCCCATCGTCGAGGACGAACGGGTGGCCCAGATCAACCTCGTGGAGACGTTCATCCAGAAGCGCGTGGACGGGATCGTCCTGGCGCCGCTGGACTCGAAGGCCCTCGTCGCGCCGGTGCGGGCGGCCGGGGAGGCGGGCATCCCGGTCGTGATCATCGACTCGGACCTGGCCGACCCGGAGGCCTACGTCAGTTTCGTCGCGACAGACAACTACAAGGGCGGCGTGCTCGGCGCGAAACGTCTGGCGGAGGTGCTCGGCGACCGGGGTAAAGTCATCCTCCTGCGATACCAGGTCGGAAGCGCCTCGACCGAGAACCGCGAGAAAGGGTTCCTCGATGAAATGGCCAGGCATCCCAACATCACGGTCGTCTCCAGCGACCAACATGCGGGGGCCACGGTCGAGACGGCCATGACGGCCGGCCAGGCGCTCCTGACGAAGTACGGCGAGGACCAGGTGGACGGCATCTTCTGTCCGAACGAGTCGAGCGCGTACGGCATGCTGCGGGCCCTGGTGACCAGCGGACGGGCGGGCAAGGTCAAGTACGTCGGCTTCGACGCGTCCGAGAGGTTGCTCGAAGCCATGGCGAAGGGCGAGATCCAGGGCCTCGTCGTCCAGAACCCGTTCAAGATGGGCGAAGAAGGCGTGCGGACCATCGTTCGCCACATCCGCGGCCAAGAGGTGCCCAAACGTGTCGATACGGGCGTCGTCCTCGTGACGCCGAAAAATTTCTCGGACCCCGAGATCGACCTCCTGGTCCATCCGCCGGTGGAATGATTCCCCCGTCCGGTACCGAACGATGAGCACGGCCGGGCCTAGGTCGCAGGATTCGCCCTCCTCCGAGGCGGCGCCCCTCCGCCTGAAGATGACGGGCATCTCGAAGGCGTTCGGCTCGACGCGCGCGCTGGTGGACGTGGACCTGGACGTCCGCCCCGGCGAAGTCCATGCACTGGTCGGCGAGAACGGGGCCGGCAAGAGCACCCTGATGAAGATCCTCTCGGGCGCCCTGAAGGCCGACGCCGGCCGCATGGTCCTTGACGGCGTGCCGTACGCGCCGCCGGGCCCGCTGGAGGCCCGTGCGTCGGGCGTCGCCATCGTGTACCAGGAACTCAGCCTCGCGCCGCACCTGTCGGTGGAGGAGAACGTCCTGCTGGGCGTCGAGCCGACGCGGTTCGGTTTCGTCCGCCGCGGCGCGATGCGCCGCCAGGCCGAGGCGGCCCTGGCGGTGCTGCACCATCCGGACATTCACCCGTCGGCGTGCGTCGGCGACCTCGGCGTCGGCGCGCAGCAACTCGTGGAAGTGGCGCGGGCGCTGGCGGCCCGGGCGCGGGTCGTCGTCATGGACGAACCGACCTCGAGCCTCAGCCAGGCCGACGCGGAAATTCTCTTCGCCGTCATTCGGCGGCTGCGCGATGCGGGCGTCAGCGTCATTTACATCAGCCATTTTCTCGAAGAGGTGTGTGCGGTGGCCGACCGGTTCACCGTCCTTCGCGACGGGCGTGCGGTCGGGTCCGGCGAGGTCGCCTCGACGCCGGCGAGCGCAATCATCCGCCTGATGGTCGGCCGCGAACTCGCGGACGTTTACGCCCGGACGCCGCACGCCATCGGCGAACCCGTGCTGGAACTGGAGGCCTTAGCTGGCCGGCCGCTGCCGAAGGGCGCGAGCCTGACGCTGCGGCGCGGCGAAATTTTCGGCATCGCGGGCCTCGTCGGCTCGGGGCGGACGGAACTCGTGCGGGAGGTCTTCGGCCTCGAGGCCGTGGCGTCAGGGCGGGTGTCCGTGGCCGGCGTGACCACGACGGGTTGGCTCCCGCCGCGCATGCTCGCGCGCGGCGTAGGGTACCTCTCGGAGGATCGCGGCGGCGAGGGGCTGGCGGCCAATCTCTCGGTGGCGGACAATTTGACGCTGAGCCGGCTCCGGCCGTACGTCCGCGGTGGCCTCTTGAGCCGGCGGCGCGTCCGCGAGGCGACGGCCGACTGGATTCGCCGACTCGGCATCCGGACACAAGGCCCCGACCAGCCGGTCGCGAGCCTGTCGGGCGGCAACCAGCAGAAGGTGGCGCTGGCGCGGCTGCTGCATCAGGAGGCCGACGTGCTCCTCCTGGACGAGCCGACGCGCGGCATCGACGTGGGTTCCAAGGCCGACGTTTATGCCCTCGTCGGCCGGCTTGCGGCCCAGGGCAAAGCGATCCTCTGGATCTCCAGTTACTTGCCGGAACTCCTCGGTGTGTGCGACACGCTCGCCGTCATGCACCGGGGCCTCTTGAGCGAGAAGCACCCGGTTTCCGAGTGGACGCCCGAGGCCGTCATGCACGTAGCGACGGGCGGCGAGGAGGAGCGCGGATGAGCCGAGACGACATGCCCGAACTCTCGGCCTCTCCCAGGCCCGGGGCGCCCCGGCGGGTCGCGAATCTTCTGGGGCCCCTGTTGGGGCTCGTGCTGGTCGTCTTCGCGGGCGGCATCGCGGAGCACATCAAGGAAGGGACGCTGAACTACTGGTCGCCGTCGAACCAGTGCCTCATCCTGACACAGACGGTGACGGTGGCGATCGGGGCGATCGGGATGACGCTGATCATCATCTCCGGCGGGATCGACCTGTCGGTGGGCAGCGTCATCGCGCTCGCCGCGGTGGCGTCGGCGTGGGTGGTCCGCGAACTGGCGCCGGCGGACGTCGCCCGTCTGGGCGGCGCCGCGGCCTTCTGGCTGCCGCTCGTGGCCGTGCTCGTCGGCGTGGCGGTCGGGTGCCTGGCCGGTACGGCCAACGGGTTCCTGATCACCCGGCTGAAGTTGGTGCCGTTCGTCATCACGCTGGGCATGATGACGTTTGCGCGCGGCGCCGCCAAAGGCATTGCGAATATGCAGCGGATCGACGCCCCGCTGAACTGGATCGCCGACTTCACCAACGCCAATCTCGTCCTCTTTCACGTGAACCTTCACTGGCATTTCGCCTTGACGTGGATCGGGACGGTGCGTTTCGACTGGGTGGGGCCGGTGGCGATCTCGTCGGCCGTCCTCCTGACGGTCCTGCTGGCCGTCGGGACGGCGGTCCTCCTCGGGCGCATGCGTCTGGGGAGGCACATCTTCGCCATCGGATCGAACGAAGCGACGGCCCGCCTGTGCGGTGTGGCCGTCGAGCGGACCAAGTGGCTCCTCTACGCGATGGCCGGCGCGATGTTCGGCCTGGCCGGCGTCACGGACTTCGGACGCCTCAGCGTCGGCGACCCGACGACGGCCCTCGGCAAGGAACTCGATGTCATCGCCGCCGTCGTGATCGGCGGGGGCAGTTTGAGCGGCGGCGCGGGGAGCATCTTCGGCTCGCTCATCGGGGCACTCCTGATGGCCCACCTGAGGAACCTCTGCGTCCACCTGGGCTTGCCGAACTACGTCCAGGAAATGGTCGTCGGCGCCGTCATCGTCGTGGCCGTGGCCGTTGACCGCCTGCGCCATCGCCGGGGCAAGTAGCGGCATGGCTGGGCCGGGGCTGTTCGCTTGCGATTCTGTCCCGCCTGCGGGATGATGGATTCCATGACAGGTCGAGATTTCGACGTGCTTGTGGTCGGAGGGGGACCGGCGGGCGCGTGGTGCGCCTTCCACCTGGCGCGGGGCGGCGTGAGAGTCGCCCTCCTCCAGCCGCCGCGCCGCCACGCCAAAGTCTGCGGCGGGTGCCTGACGGCCCCCGCGTGGGACGAGATCGGCCGGCCCGAATCTCTCGATCCCACGCCGGTGCGCGAGGCCGTTTTCGAGTGGGCCGGCCGGTTCCGCGCGGCCGTGCCCGTCGATGGGGATGCCGTCCTGGTGGATCGCGAGCGGCTGGACGCGCATCTCCTCGCTCGCGCGAGGGAGGCCGGCGCGGAGGTCTTCGAGGACCGCGCGCGGCGCGTGCGGCGGTCGGGCGCGCGGTGGACCGCCCAGACGGCGGGCGCGGCGTATCAGGCGGCGGTCCTGGTGGGAGCGGATGGGTGCCGGTCGCTCGTTCGCGCGGCGGTGGTGGGGAAGTTTCGCCCGTCCGAGATGGCGTTCGGGGCCGGCGTGTATCCGGCGTGGCAGGACCTCGCGGTGGGGGCGGGGGCACGGGGGATGGCGCGGACCGTGTTCTTCCCGGGCGGCTTGTCGGTCAAGCCCGCGGGTCCGCGCCGCCATGGATACGCCTACGTCTTCGGCCAGGCCGAGCGGGCGTCCGTCGGCGTTTGGGGCAGGGGACCCGCGCGGGCGGTTCTGGCGCTCCTGCGTCACGTGCTGGCGGGTTGGCTTGCCGGGCCGGCGGGTGGCGCCTACCGGGTGCTCGGGCGGTCGTCGCCCTGCATCGTCTCGCCGGCGGGGTTCGACGGGCGGACCGCCTCCGACTTTGGACGCTGCGCGGGCGCGAACTGGATGCTCGTGGGCGACGCAGCCGGCCACGTCAACCCCGTCACGGGCGAGGGCATCCGCTACGCGCTTCGTGGCGGCCGGCTGGCGGCCGAGGCCATCCTCGACGGCTCGCCGACCTCCTTTCGCGATCGCTGGGAAGCGGACTACGGCGAGGTTCTGCGGTGGGGCGCGCGGCTCGTTCAGATTCACGAGCGGTCGCACGTGGTCCGCCGGTGGATTCGGAGGGCCGGCCGATCACCGGTTCTCGCGCGGGCGCTCGCGGACCTGGGTTTCGCGCGAGGATCCTATCGCTGGTTTTACCTGACGGGGTTTTTCCGGGGCATGCGGCAGATGATCGGGTGGTAAGGAGGTGCTGGCCTACTCGGCGGCGGGTCGGCCGGCCCCTCGATCCCGACCATGTCGGGACTCGGGGCCGCCCTGAGCCTGTCGAAGGGCGGCCGGACGGTGGCGCACGAGGGTCCGGCCGTCCAGATTCGGTGGCACAGGTCGGCCCAGGAGGTCCAGCAGCGTCGGCACGACGTCCACCGCCCGGACGGGGCCGGGGTGGCGGACGTGCGGCACGCCGGGGCCCGCCATGAGAAGCGGCACGAACATGTCCTCGGGGGCGAGGCCGCCGTGGCCGGCCTTGAAGTGGTCCCCGAAGTCCCAGCCGGGGGCGGCGAAGACGGCGAGGTCGCCCACCAGCGGCGCCTCGAAGTAGGCCAGGATTTGCGGCACGAGGTCGGGGTAGCGCGTGTCGGCCGTCGCTTCGAGCCACTCCTGGGCGTCGTGCGGCAAGCCGAGCAGCATCTCCGGCGGCACGGTGTCGCCGTAGGAGAGCGGATCGTTGCCCCGGACGACGCGATAGGCGCTCATGCGGCCGTCGCCGGTCACTTCCGCCATGCCCTTTTTCGTCACAAGGTGGACCCGTCCGGGACCCGCGCGGTAAGCGACGAGGTCCACCGCCTCCTGGCTGCGGAGCGTTTCGATGAGGTCGACGCGCCGGCCGTCGCGCGCCGGGTAGGCGCGGAGGTCCTCGGGCGAAGGCCGGGGCAGCCAGTTCTCGAACTCGGGTTTTCCCGACCCGTCGCGGGCGGGTCGCGGCTTGCGGAGGTGGATGGCCCAGTACCGGTCGCCGGAACCCGCCAGGACGCAGGAAAACTTGCGGTAATAGTTGAGGCGCCTTTCATATGGGATGTCCTCGGCCCAGCCCTCGCCGGCGACCGCCAATCGCACCTCGTCGCGGAGGAACTTCTTGATCGGCCAGTGGTGCTGGATGTCGGTCATGCCGTGGTCGCTCACGAGGACGAGGATGAGGTGCTTCAGGAGGCCGGCCTTCTCGTAATCGCGGAGGATGCGTCCGATGTGGGCGTCGGCGTGGACGAGGGTCTCGCGGTAGGCCTCGGACGAGACGCCGGAGCGGTAGGCTTCCATGTCGGGCGCCAAGAGATAAGCGACGGCGAGGGCGGGCAGTTTCCCTCGCTGGCGCGAGATCTCGGCCACGATGTCGAAGCGCCACAGCGCGATGCGGTCCACGAACTGGTACCAGCCGAAAAAGTAGGGCGGGCCCGCGCTCATCCAGTTTTCGGCGAATTTGGTCGCGCCGCGATGGGCCTGAAAGAAAAGGCTGAAGGTCGTCTCGTCGGCGAGGTACTCGAAGATCGTCCGGGCGGTGTAGTCGCCGTCGAGCGCGTTCTTCTGGTTGACTTCCTCGTAGTTGCGCGTCAGGAGCCGGTTGCGGTCGAACCAGTTGATGCCCGTGATGCCGTGATGGCCCGGGAAGAGGCCCGTCACGAAACTGGTTTCGTTGGCAAGCGTGACGCTGGGGACGTTGGCGACGCACCGCTCGATGGTGCAGCCGCGGTCGACGAAGTACTTGCGGATGTTCGGCAGGCTTCCGGCGTCGAGGAGTTCCAGGAAGACCGCCGGGCTGACGCCGTCCACGAAGAAGACGACGGCGCCGGGTTCCTTGGGCGGCTCGGGGAGGCGGAAGTCGATGCCGAAGGTGGAGCGGCGTTCGTCGGGCATGGCCGCGCAGCCGACCGCCATCATCGGCGCCGCGAGGGCCACCAAAAATCCCAGGATCGCCGCGCGCCGGCCGCCCCCGATCATTGGTCGGTCCCTTGGCGGACGGGTGGCCAGGGCTCGCCCGTCAGGCGCTCGAGGGCCTGGGGGATGTCGCGGCTGCGCAGAGGACCGGCCAGGGGCCCGACGGTGGACATGATGAAGGTCGTGCTGCTCATGCGCTCCAGGTCGCCGTGCGTGCTGGCCGCCGAGTCGAACCACGCAGCCCGCGTGGCGGCGCCCGCGTAGTAGCCGTCCGAGAGGTCCGCGATGACGTCGGGGACGTTCTCGACCATGCCGGTGAAGGCCCGCCAGAGCCGATCCAGCGGATCGGGGTAGCAGTGGGTGACGGTGGCGAGGAAGAAGTCGCGGTCGGCCACGAAGCCGTCGCCGTCCACCTTGCCCTCGATCTTGAGGCGCTCCAGGATCAGCGCGAGTTGGAGCGGGTCGCCGGCGGACGCGCGGTAGCGATAGCGGTCGTCGCGCCGCTCGATGCGTGCCTCGCCGTCGCGGGTGCGGACGACAATGGCGCCGCCCTCCTGGTACAGGGTGAGCCGCACGCCGTCGTGTTGGAGAAGGTCGGCGGCCAGGGCGGGGCGGTCGTGTGCGGCGAAGGAGGCGTAGGTGATGAGGCCGAATTCGACCGGGGCGACGTCCCGCGGGCCGTTCAAGCGGTCCGTGATGCGCCAGCCCTTGTCGCTGAGGAACTTGCGGAAATCGATGCGCTCGCACCGCTTGAGCGTGTGGCCGTGGTCCGCCAGCACGGTGATCTTCACGAGGCCGCGCGACTCGGCGACGAGTTGATGGCTGAGGCGATCCACCGTGTCGAGGACCTTTTCGATGCCGGCGGCACCGTCGCGAGTGGCGAGGCCGGCCGTGGAAACGAAGTATCCGATGACGTGGCGCCGGTCTCGCCGCGCCAGGAGGTTCGTGAAATCGTCCAGTTCCCGGTCGAAGGCGTGGTTGGGATAAAGGTAGGCGATGGGGTCCAGAAGCGTCCCGGCGCGGTAGTCCACCACGCGGGCCCAGGCCTCGTTCTTGAGGCTGAGGTAGTCGCCGGTGCCGCCGGTAAGGCGATTCGCCCGGTGGTCGTAGTAGAGCGATTCGAAGCCGAGCGGCTTCGGGCTGACGAAGACCTCGGCGAGCGCCAGGTCCGTCATCGCCGGGTAAGTCGAGATGACGCGCGCGGGCGGATAGAACAGGCGGAGCCGGCCTTTCGCGCGGAACGCCTCGACGAGGTCGTACGGGACGCCGTCGAGGACGATGACGACGTGGCGGCAATCGGCGAAGGGAATGTCGTCGAGGCGGACGAAGGAATCCGCGGTGCCGTCGCCTGTCGTGTCGTAGCCGATGCGGAACTCGCGGCCGTCGGCATTGCGCGTCAGGAAACAGTCGGCCCGCTTGTCGCCGTTGGTGTCATAAGCCTGCACGAGGCCGAGGTGGGTTTCCTTCTCGGCCAGGGGCACCGAGGGAAACCGTAGCGGCCCCCCGCAGCCGGCAATGATCGCGAACGCGAGCAGCAGGAACAGCCCGTCCGCCAGCAATTTGCGGTACGGTTCCGGGAGGGAGTGTTTGGCGCCGGGAGCCGGGGGAAGGGGCCTATTGTCTTGCATGACCGCTTATCCGTGTACCTGGGCAATCCGCGGGAGGCAATTTACCGGAGCCGGCCGTCCGCTGCCACGGTTTTTTTCCGGCCGGCCGAGTGCCCTCATGGCGCCCCGGCAGCCGGGTCCGCGGAATGAGCGGCCCTCTCGTCGGCGGGCGGCGCTGCGGGGTTCGCGCCGGCGCCGGTCGTGCCTCGGCACTCGCGAAGGCGTTTCGCGACCCACTCGGCCTCGGCCTTCATGTCGTGGGCCGCGTAAAACGCCTGCAGGGCCTCGTAGCGGGCCACCACGTCGAACCCGATGTTCCAGCGGAACTTCCGGAGGCACTCCGGGCAAAGGTGGATCGGCCGCGCGTCGGACTCGCGGAGGCTGTTGGACCCGTTCATGACGCAGGCGTACGTCTGGCAGTGGTGGACGCCGAACATGTGGCCCGTCTCATGGACGAGCGTCTGAAGGCTGCGCTTTCGTGCGAGGCGTTCGGCGGCCTCGGTGCGTTCCTCGCCCCAGAACTCCGGGTAGAACCGCACGAGGCTGAACACGCCGGCACGATGCGCGAGCCACGCCTGCCCGAAAACATAGTTCCACGATTCCTCGGGGTAAAGGTCGTCCAGCGTCACGCCGAGCATCGCGAACGTGCCGATCTTGACGCGCGGCAGGAGCATGTTCTGAAGGATGTCGCCGGTCAGGTACTGGCGGAACGTGCGTCCGTAGAGGTCGCGTTCGCGGCTCTTGACGTTGGTCATGGGGATCCACCCCTCGGTGCGGACGGGGAGGGCGTAGTAGGCGGTGAGAAACGCGCGGAACGTTTCCATCCGGTCGCGCGTTTCCGGCGTCATCGTGCCGAGCGGCTGAAGGACGAGCCAGTGCCGGACCTGGCGAGGCCGGTTCGGGCCGGAGCGGACGTAGTCGGCGAAGGACTGGGCAGGCTCGGGGTGGGCGGCCATCCAGTCGCCGGGCTTCGGCTCGCCCATCTTTTGGAAGAGGGCGTCGGAATAGTAGGCGGGCGGGTCGCGCGCGACGTCGGCTTGGGGGCTCAAGAGGGGGTCGGCGTCGTCGTCGGCCTGTCGCGGCAGCGCGAGGGCGACCAGGAAGCCGATCGCGAGGATCCCCGTTTGCATCGTCCACTCCCGTCGGCGGGCCGCCCATGCCTTGACAGCGGCCCTTTCGCCGCTAGTATAGGGTGGTGGTGAGTGGCTGACAACATTGTGCGCTCGTGGCGGAACTGGCAGACGCGCTAGGTTCAGGTCCTAGTCCGGCTCAACCGGGTGGAGGTTCGAATCCTCTCGAGCGCACCACAGACGATTCGGCGCCGGCCGGCGGACAGCGGCCGGCGTTTCCTTTCGACGACGGCGCGGGGAAAGGCTGAACGGTGCCCGGAAAACCGAAACTGAAAGTCCTCTTTCTCTGCACGGGCAACGCCTGCCGGAGCCAGATGGCCGAAGGTTGGGCCCGGCGTCTCCTGGGCGACCGGCTGGAGGCCTTTTCCGCGGGCGTCCATCCGCACGGCCTGGATCCGCGGGCCGTTCGCGTCATGGCCGAGGAGGGCGTGGACATCTCAGGCCAGCGGTCGAAGCATGTTGATGAATTGCTTGACACGGAGTTCGACTATGTCGTGACCGTGTGCGACCGCGCGCGGGACGCGTGCCCGGTCTTTCCGGGCAAGGCCCAGGTCCTCCATGCGGGTTTCGAGGACCCGGCGGCGGCGCAAGGAACAGAGGAAGAGGTTCTGGCCGTGTTTCGTCGGGTCCGCGACGCTCTTCGGTGGTTCGTCGAAGGGTTGCCGGAGGCGCTGGAACGGTCGGCGAAGGGTTGACCCCAGGCGGGCGGTCGGCTAGAATTGGCCCGTCTCGGTTCAATCGAGGGCGGCGTAGCCAAGCGGACCAAGGCGCCGGTTTGCAAAACCGGTATTCGCGGGTTCGAATCCCGCCGCCGCCTCCAGGCCTGTTTATGGCCCATTTTTGCCCGCTGGCCTAAGGCCGTGCCACGAGAGACGATTTGACTTTTCAACGATTATGCGCCATAATAGGGTCTGAGTGGAGGGCTGGAGCATCCGGGGTACGTCCGCAACGAGGCGGGCTGCCCTTCTTTTGTATGGAGACGGCTCCGGCCGCGGGGACGTGCAGGGCGGGGAGGGAGAGGACATGAGGGTGGCCAGGCGTCGGACCTTCTTGCCGTGGGGCATGGGCGCTCTTGCGGCCGTTTCGCTTCTCGTCGCCGGCGCGTCGGCCGGTGCGGCCACGCAGACCTCCTTCAGCATCACGTACGAATCCGGAGTGCCCGCCGACGTTCAGTCGGCCTTCAACCAGGCGACGGTCCGTTGGTCGAACCTGCTCCGGGATCCCGTAACCGTCAAGATCACGGTCGGCTGGGAATCGCTCGCGCCGCGAGTCCTGGGAGAGGCCGAATTCTACGTCGCGTACGGCGGTTTCAACACGGTCCGCAATCTTGTGGCCGGCGGCGGCGAGGCCGGGGACACGCGCGAGGCCGCCCTCTTGCCCAACCTCCCCACGGCAGCGCAACTGCATCTCCATCTGCCGACCGGCTACTCTTTCGGCGGGATCGACGGGACCGGCTTCCTGACGACGCCCAACTGGAAGGCCCTCGGCGGCTCGTACCCGGGGACGGATGGCACGATCCGCTTCTCCAGCAACTTTTCCTGGGATTACGACCCGAGCAACGGCATCACGGCGGGCACGTACGACATGGTCGGCGTCGCGACGCACGAGATCGGCCATTTTCTCGGCTTCATGAGCGGGTTGGAGGCCATTGACTACTTCATGAAGTACGGTTCGCCTATGTATACGACCTGGAAGAAGAATGACGTCTGGGTTTCCGTCCTGGACTTCTTCCGCTTCGACACGACCGAACTGGGCGCGGGCTTCAACTTCACCAACACCGCCCGCGACCTGACGCCCGATCCCACCGGGTCGCAGTCCTTCTATTACGGCGACGGCTCCGTCCTCTCCCCGAGCCGGCTACCGTCGGACTGCTTCTCTTAGGCGGCCTCTTCATTCTGCGCCGGCGCAGGGCGTAGGAAGAGAAACCGTTGCCGCTCGCTTCCTATGCCTCAAGCGGCCCTCTCATCGGACGGTCTTCGCTTGACCCGGCTGCACCCCCCAGGATACTCTGTCTTGGCAGATCTCGTGGGCGAGTGGCGGAACTGGCAGACGCTAGGGACTTAAAATCCCTTGGCCCCTCGGGGCCGTACCGGTTCGACTCCGGTCTCGCCCACCACTTTTGAACCCCGTCCCCGCCCGCTTCCTGTCTTGCACGACGGCCTGCCTCGGTGCGGAAGTCCGGATCGTCCGGGCGCTTCCGCCCTAAACGACAATCTGTTGTTTCTCAGCGTCGAACCGGGCGGCCTTGTCCTGCCTGTGGGCCAGCATGGCCATCTGGAGCGCCGTCTGCGTGCGGAAGGCCAGGTCCGTCGGGCCTCACGTCTGCTTGCTGCGTTTCCGGCAGCAGCGGAAGAAAGCGCTTGTCCGGTCGAGGACTTCGGGTATAATGGGGCCGCACATGACGGCAGAACGCCGGTCCCAGTCCGAGGAGAAGACCATGAAGATTGCCAGGGCAGTTCTTGTTGTGCTCGCCGTTCTCGCGTGCAGCCTCTCGTCGCTGTCGTGCTCGCGGGAACCGGTGGAGCCGGGCGCGAAGAAGAAGGTGGTGGGCTTTTCGCAGATCGGCGCGGAGAGCGCGTGGCGGACGGCGAACACGGAATCGATCAAGTCGGAGGCGGCGAAGCGCGGGATTGACCTGCGGTTCTCGGACGCCCAGCAGAAGCAGGAGAACCAGATCCGGGCGATCCGGTCGTTCATCGCGCAAGGCGTCGACGTAATCACGTTTTCGCCCGTGGTGGAGACCGGGTGGGAACCCGTCCTGCGCGAGGCGAAGGCGGCGGGCGTCCCCGTCATCCTCTCGGACCGGGCGGTGGACGTGACGGACGATTCGCTGTATGCCTCGTTCATCGGCGCGGACTTCGTCGAGGAAGGCCGGCGGGCGGCCAACTGGCTCGTGAAGGCCACCGGCGGGAAAGCGGTCATCGCGGAACTCCAGGGGACGCCCGGCTCGGCCCCGGCGATCGACCGCAAGAAGGGATTCGAGGAAGTCATTGCCCAACATCCCGACATGAGAATCGTCAAGTCGCAGAGCGGGGACTTCACGCGGGCCAAGGGCAAGGAAGTGATGGAGGCGTTCCTGAAGTCGCCGGAGGCGAAGAACCTGACGGCCCTCTTCGCACATAACGACGACATGGCGCTC
>JAPLMM010000048.1 GCA_026387035.1 Planctomycetota bacterium | reverse complement strand
AGGCGTTTCTTAACCGCAAAGTGCGCCAAGCACGCAAAGGAAAGCGAGGATTGGGGTAAAGGCCAAACGTCCGTTGTTTTGTTTGCTCTTGGTCGTTCCCCTGGTTCGGCCTTCCTTTGCGTACTTTGCGACCTTTGCGGTTAGAAATGGGCCTTGACACGCCGCCGAACCGGTGTATAGTGGGGAGGACAACTGAATATGGAACCGGGAAAGGGAAGGCGGTGAAAAGCCGCCGCGGTCCCGCCGCTGTAAGCGAGGACGAAAGGCCCAGACCGAGCCACTGCCCTTCGGGGCGGGAAGGCCGGGCCGAGTAGGACGATTCGCAAGCCAGAAGACCGGACCCAGGTTCCAGCAGGCCAGGCATTCCTCGCGGACAGGGAATGGCCGGCCGACGGGTTATCTACCGACCTTCGGCCTCCCACGCGGGGCCGAAGGTTTTTTTCGGTCCCGGCATGGGCGGCGGGGCGTGGATGACCCAAAAACGGGGAAGCACCCGGGGGAGTTCATCCAACGAACCGATGGGCGGATCTGCGCCCGCACGGGGCAGGCGCGTCCGGTCGTGCCGCGGCGACCGGGCCCGGGCGGCCCTGATTACAAGGGAGGATGTGACGATGCGCGCGACACAATGGATGGCGATGGCGGTGGGAGTCTGGCTGGCGGTCTCGGCCGGGGCGACGGCGGGCGTGCAGAGTCTGGGCGGCAGCCTGCCGAACCCGGCGGCAGGGTCGTATTCGACGGTGCTCGCGGCGGATTCGCTGGGGGGCATCTACGCGTGCGACGGCAACGCGCTCTACAAGTACAGCGGCTCCACGTTCACGCCGCTGTACACGGGCATCGTCGCGGCCGGCGGGGTGGCATTCGACCCATCGGCCCTGGCGGTCAGCGCGGACGGGAGCGCGGCGTACGTGGCGAGCGGCTACAGCGGCAAGGTGGTCCGGATTGACCTGGCGGGCGCGACGCCGCTGGCCACCGGACTCTCGAACGCGGGCCTGCCGAGCGGGAGCAATTTCGGCCTCGCCGTAGACCCCATCTACGGGCGGGTGTTCCTGACGGATTCGTGGACGCAGGCGCTGTACGTTCTGGACCCGGCGGGGACGGCTTCGCCGAAGTTGTTGGACAGTTTCGGCGGCACGGGGTGGGCGGGCGGCGGCATCGCCTTTACGCCGGGGGGGGAACTCTTCGTCCCCGTTCCGACCGCGTACTCCGCTTGGCCGAAGGACGACGAGTTCACGGTGGACCTGTACCGATTCAGCCGGTCGTGGCTGGACAGCGTCGCGGCCGGGACAGCGAGCACCGGGGACGGGCAACTCTACGCGACAGGCGTCGTGGTGTCGGGCAGCGGTTCCGTCGCCGCCGACCCCAAGGGGCACATCTACCTCACCGGGGCGGACGCGATCTACGGCATCAACACGGCGGGGAGCCTCATGATCGTGGCGGGCGACCCCGCGCTGAACGCCTGGAACATGTGGGGCTGCGGGTTCATGGGCCTGGCGTACGACGCGAAGGAGGACCGCCTGGTGACGGGCTACGCGGCGTCGTTCGGCGACGCGTTCGGTCTGACGGGCGTCGCGCCGGCGCCGGAACCGGCGACGGCGGGCCTCGTGGCGCTGGGCCTTGTGGCGCTGGCGGCCCGGCTTCGCCAGGGCGGAGCCCCGCTACGCCGGGGCAAAGCCCGGCGGCGAAAGCGATAGGAAGGCGTTCCCGTGGAGAAGCGGCGACGAAAAGCGGGCGGGGGATTCACCCTCGTCGAACTGCTCGTCGTCGTGGCCATCGTCGGGATGCTGATTGCCCTGCTGGTGCCGGCAGTGATCGGGGCGATGGACCTCGCGAATCAAACGGCGTGCGCGTCGAACCTGAGGCAACTCGGGCACGCGATGCAACTGTACCTGAAGGACCACGACGGCGAGTTTTTCCGGCTGCTGACGCAGGAGGCGGACGGCCGCCTGTGGTACTTCGGGTTCGAGGCGTCGAGTTCCCTCGCCCTGGGCGAAGGCAACCGTATCCTGGACCGCACGCGCGGAAAACTCTATCCCTACCTCCAGGCGTCGGAGGCGGTGGAGGTGTGCCCAGCCGTCCCGTTCAGCGGACCCTACAAGCCGAAGTACAAGGGCGCCAACTGGACCTACGGGATCAACTATAACCTGTCGAGCCACGATTCGAGCGGGAACTACGGATGGATCCGTCCGGCGGACGCCACGCGGACGGCGATCTTCGCGGACGCGGCCCAGGTGAACCAGATCCAGGCGCCGGCCTCGCCGACCCATCCGATGGTCGAGGACTGGTATTACATTCAGCCGGGCGTGCGGTACGTTCAGTTCCGGCATCTGGGGCGGGCGAACGTGCTCTTTGCCGACTGGCACGTGGAGGCGGTGGGGCCGGCGGCGGGAAGTTTCGATCCGCGTTTGCCGGAGGCCCGCATCGGGTATTTCGACCCGGCGGAGGTTCTTTTCGCGCCGGGCGGCTCACCCTAGTGCCCTGTCCCTGCTAACTTGAGGGGTGGCACCCTCCGACCGAAGAAGTGCCACTTTTTTGTGCTGCACCCACGGCCCTTCGCGCGTACGAACCGGGGTCAAGTTTTCCGGTCCGTTTGCCGATAATTCTACGTCACCGCCGCAGTTGGCGATTCGTCGGGCGCGCGGGAGGTTCCGGCGAAAGCCGACCCGCGGACTTGCGCAAAGGGTGGGACGATGCCGCGATCACCGGACTCGGCGGAGGACGGTTCGAAAGCAAGGCAGACGCCGTATGTTCTCGGCCTGATTTTCGTCATCCTGGCGGCGGGCATCGTCACTGCCGGCTACTTCTATTACCGAAACTACGAGGAGCAGTACCGCGCCGAGGTGGAGCGCCAACTTTCCGCCATCGCGGAACTGAAAACGCAC
>JAPLMM010000047.1 GCA_026387035.1 Planctomycetota bacterium | reverse complement strand
GGTGATCCTGGTGCTGCTGGTGCTGATCCAGCGAGGGCGCGGAGGCGGCCTGGCGGGGGCGTTCGGCGGTCCGGGCGGGCACAGCGCGTTCGGAACGAAGACGGCCGACGTGTTCATCAAGGTGACGGCCGTCATGGGCGCGATCTTCTTCGTCCTGGCGATCGTGACGGCCCTGGTGGTGCGTTACCAGCAGTCGGCATTGTGGTCCGCCGAAGAGCCGGCGCCCGCCGAGGCGCCCGCCGAACCCGGCACGGGCCCAGGCGAAACGCCTGCGGCGCCCCCGGCCAAGACGCCCCCAGCGCCGGCCGAGACGCCTGCGGCGCCGCCGAGCGAATCCGGCGGAGCACCAGCGCCCGAGACGCCCAAGACTCCCGACAGCGGAGCCCATGATGCCGGATCCCCGTGAGGCCATCCTCGAGACCTTTCGCGAGGCGGGCGCGCTGCTGGAGGGGCATTTTCTGCTTTCGAGCGGCCTGCACAGCCCGAAGTATCTCCAGTGCGCGCTGGTGCTTCAGGACCCGGCGCGTGCGGAGCGGCTGTGCGGCCGGTTGGCGCGGGCCTTCGCGGACGACCGGGTCGAGACGGTCGTCGGCCCGGCGATGGGAGGCATCCTGGTGGCGTACGAACTGGCGCGGGCCCTCGGCGCGACGGCGATCTTCGCGGAGCGCGAGGAGGGTCGGATGCGCCTGCGGCGCGGGTTCCGCATCGAGCCGGGGCAGCGCGTCCTTCTGGCGGAGGACGTCGTCACGACCGGCGGGAGCCTGCGCGAGGTGCTCGCGATTGTGCGGGAAGCGGAGGCGGAGGTGGTCGGCGTGGCGGCGCTGGTGGACCGGACGAGCGGGCGCGACCCCGCGTTCGGGATGCCCCTGACGGCCCTCGTGCAACTGGACGTGCCGACCCACGTGCCGGAGGAATGTCCCCTCTGCCGAGAAGGCGTGCCGGTCGTGAAACCCGGCAGCCGAACGGCAGCCGGGCGGAAAGGATAAGGCGCATGATCCGCAGCATGACCGGATACGGGGCAGCCGAGCGGACGACCGACGAGGTCCGCATCGCCGTCGAAATACGAACGGTCAACAACCGGAGCCTGAAGATCAGCCAGCGGACGCCGGAGGGTCTCGGAGCGGCGGAGGTTGTGATGGATCGGCTGGTGCGCGAGCGGCTGACGCGCGGAACGGTGTTCGTGCGGCTGCTGGTGGAACCGGTCGGCGCCGCCGCGAGGGCCCCGATCAACCGCGAGGTGCTGGCGGCCTACTGGAAGGACCTGGCGCGGCTGCGGGAGGAACTGGGCGGGGGCGACGGCCCGCCGGCGCTCGAGGCGCTCCTGGCGCTGCCGGGCGTCGTGGGCGACGAGGCGGTCGTCCTGACGGGCATTAAGAACCTCGAGTCGCTCGTCAAGGAGGCGGCGCGCGAGGCGCTCGACCGCCTGGACGCGATGCGCGAGGCCGAGGGCCAGGCCACCGCCAAGGATCTGGCGGCGAACCTGGAAGAGATGGCGCGGCGCGTGGCCGCGGTGCGACAGCGCGCGGGGGCGGTGATCCAGGAGTACCGCGATCGGCTCCAGGAACGGGCGCAGGCGCTCCTGAAGGGCATCGAGATAGTGGCGGACGACGCGACCCTGGCGCGCGAGGTAGCGTTCTTCGCCGAGCGGTCCGACATCAACGAGGAACTCGCCCGCCTCCAGAGCCACCTGGAGCAGATGCGGGACCTCCTGGGGGCCTCCGAGCCGGTGGGCCGGCGGCTGGAGTTCCTGGCCCAGGAAATGTCCCGCGAGGCGAACACGATCGGCGCGAAGTCGAACGACGTCGAGATCGCGCGCGAGGTCCTTCCGATCAAGGTGGCGGTGGACCGGCTGCGCGAGCAATCGCAGAATATCGAGTAGAGCGGAGACCGACAGGCATGGCCGACGGAATCGAAAAGAAAACGGGCGAGGGCCGGGCGCCCTTTCCCGCGCGGGACCTCGTCGTGCTGAGCGGGCCGAGCGGCGCGGGCAAGACCACCGTCAGCCGGGCTGTCGCACGGCGCCTGAGCCTCTTCATCAGCGTCAGCGCGACGACCCGAGGCCGGCGTCCCGGCGAAACCGAGGGCGTGGACTATTACTTCCTGAGCCGCGAAGAGTTCCAGAAGCGCATCGCCGACGGCGCCTTCGTCGAATGGGCCGAGGTGTTCGGCCAATACTACGGCACGCCGGTCGAGGAACTGGAGCGGGCCCGGCGCCGCCGGAAGCAACTGCTGCTGGAGATCGACGTCCAGGGCGGCATCCAGGTGAAGAAGAAGTTTCCGGAGGCGCTGGCGATCCTCCTTTTGCCGCCGAACGACAAGGCGCTGCGGCGGCGCCTGTCGAAGCGCGGGACCGAGGAGCCGGAGGAAGTGGAACGCCGATTCGCCAAGGCCCGCGACGAGATCGAAATGGCCCGCCGATCGGGCCTGTACGACGCCGAGGTCGTCAACGACGACCTCGAAAACGCCATTGACGAGGTCGTCTGCATCGTCCAGGCGCGAGCGAAGAAAAACGCTCCGGCCGTGTAGGCAGGGGCGGCGAAGAAACACGCGGGCCGCTTCGGCCCCCTCGAACTCTCAGAGCAAGGAGCCAGACGTGATCGAAGCCCTCAAGAGCAACGAGATCGTGGACAAGGTCGGCGGACGGTTCAAACTGGCCGTCCTCGTTCAGAAGCGACTCGTGGACGTGACCTTCGGCGCGCCGCTCCTGGTGGAGCGCGGCAACCGAACGCTGATGGAGGCCGTCATCCAGGAAGTGCTCGAAGGGAAGATCACCCTGGAGATGGACGGCGGCGGGCAGCGGCCGGCGCGAAGAGCGGCCCCGGTCAGGGAGCCTGAGGAAAAGGACGAGGATTAACCCTACAGCGCCAACTGACCCTTTTGCGCGGTGGGTCTCCGTACCCACCGCGCAAGAAGGCACTGATCGCGGCGGGTGCGGAGACCCGCCGCGCGAAGTAGCGCTGTAGCACTAGAGTCCGGAGAAGCGCATGGCCAAGCGGAAAAAGGACGGGCGGACGCTCCAGGGCCGCGAGATCCTGGTCGGCGTGACGGGCGGGATCGCGGCCTATAAGACGGCGGACCTGGTGTCGCACCTCGTGCAGGAGGGCGCGGCCGTCAGCGTCGTCATGACCGAACATGCCCAGCGGTTCGTCGGCCCGCCGACGTTTCAGGCGCTCTCGCGCCGGCCGGTCTATACCGACCTCTTTGCCGAGGGCGCGTACGACGCGGATCACGTGGCCCTGGCGGACCGGGCGGAAGCGGCGGTGGTGGCGCCGGCGACGGCGAATGCGATAGGAAAACTGGCAGGCGGCATCGCCGACGATCTCCTCTCGACCGTCCTACTGGCGCTCGACGTGCCGGTTATCCTCGCGCCGGCGATGAACGAGGCGATGTGGAACCACCCGGCGGTGCAGGCCAACGTCGAGACGCTGCGCCGCCGGGGCGTCCGGTTCGTTGGCCCCGAGGAAGGACGCCTCGCGTGCGGCACGGAGGGCCTCGGCCGCATGGCGGAGCCGGAAACCATCCTGGCCGAAATCGTCCGGGCGATCACGCGCGCCCGCTGAAGTCTTGAATTTTCGATTTTGGATTTTCGATTTTCGATTGCCCTGCGCGGCCACCGCGCCGCCTCAATCGAAAATCGCAAATCGGAAATCGAAAATGAATCTGCTTATCACCGCCGGCCCGACGCGCGAGTACCTGGACCCCGTCCGATACGTTTCGAACGCATCGAGCGGGCGCATCGGGTGCGCGCTGGCGAAAGCGGCGCTGCTCGCCGGCCACCAGGTGACGCTCGTCCTGGGCCCCTGCCCCGCCGAGCCGCCCGAGGGGGCTGAGGTCGTCCGCATCACGAGCGCCCAGGAAATGTTCGAGGCGGTGGCCGCCCGGTTCGGTGCATGCGATGTATTTATCGCGTCGGCGGCGGTGGCGGATTACCGGCCCGTCGAGAGGCGACCCGAGAAGATTAAGAAAGGCGAGACTCATCTCACGGTGGAACTCGAACGGACTCGCGACATCCTGGCGGAAATGGCCCGGCGGCGAAAACGACAGATCCTCGTCGGCTTCTGCCTCGAAACGGAGGACCTGGAACGGCGGGCGCGCGGAAAACTGGAGGCCAAGGGCCTGGACCTGGTGGTGGCGAACGGCCCGGAAGCCATCG
>JAPLMM010000046.1 GCA_026387035.1 Planctomycetota bacterium | reverse complement strand
GGCAAGGCGGCGATCACGCCTTCTCGCCGTCACCGGGGACGGCGCATGTTTCGACCTTCCACTTCCGCGGCTCGGGCGAGTGCAGATAGGCATCGATGTCGCGAGCGGCGGCCTGGCCGGCGCCCATCGCGCTGATGACGGTGGCGGCCCCGGTGACGATGTCGCCGCCGGCCCAGACTCTATTCTTGGTGGTCCTGCCGGTCTTTTCGTCTGCGACGATCGTGCCCCCCCGGCTCGTCTTCATGTCGGGCGTCGTCGAAGGCACGATGGGGTTCGGCCGGTTGCCGATCGCCACGATGACCGTGTCCACGTCCATCGTGAATTCGCTCCCCGGGACGGGGATGGGCCGGCGCCGGCCGGAGGAGTCGGGCTCGCCGAGTGTCATCCGCAGGCACTCGATGGCGCGGACCCAGCCGCGCTCGTCGCCCAGGATGCGCGTCGGGTTCGCCAGGATTTCCAGCCGGACGCCTTCCTCTTCGGCATGGTGGATTTCGGCGGCGCGGGCGGGCATCTCGGTCCGGCTTCGGCGGTAAAGGACCGTCACCTCGTCGGCCCCGAGGCGAAGGGCGCTGCGCGCCGAGTCCATGGCGACGTTGCCGCCGCCGATGACGGCGACGCGCCTGGACTCCAGGATGGGCGTGTCGGCATGCTCGCGGTCGTAGGCCCGCATGAGGTTGGTGCGCGTGAGGTACTCGTTCGCGCTATAGACGCCGAGCAGTTCCTCGCCCGGAACGCCCAGGAACATGGGGGCACCTGCCCCCACGCCGATGAAGACCGCGTCGTACTCCTCCAGGAGTTCCTCGACGGTATCAATTTTGCCGATGACGGCGTTCGTGACAAGTTTCATGCCACGCGCCCCAAGCCGCTCGACTTCTTCCCGGACGATGGATTTCGGGAGCCGGAACTCGGGGATCCCGTACACCAGGACGCCGCCCGGCTTGTGGAAGGCCTCGAAGACGGTGGCCTGGTGTCCGCGGCCGACGAGTTCGCCGGCGCACGTCAGGCCGGCGGGGCCGGACCCCACGATGGCCACCTTGAACCCTGACGGTCTGGGAAGAGGCGGAAGCGGATTGACGCCCTGCTCGCGTTTCCAGTCGGCCGCAAAACGCTCCAGGTTCCCGATCGCTATCGGGTCGCCCTTCTTGCCGAGCACGCAGGTGAGTTCGCACTGGGTCTCTTGGGGACAGACGCGGCCGCAGATGGCCGGCAGGGCGTTCATGAGGAGGATGTGGTCGGCGGCCTCCTCGAACTTGCCCTCGGCAATGAGACGAACGAACCCGGGAATGTCGATGCCGACCGGGCATCCTTTGATGCACTCGGGCGTCTTGCAGAAAAGGCATCGGCGGGCTTCGTGCCGGGCCTCGTGGGCCGTGTAGCCGTAGGGGACCTCGTTCCAATCGTCGCGGCGGTCCTCCGCCGGGCGCTCGGCCATCGGCACGCGCTTAAATCGGTCTTTCGGAGGTGAACTGTCAACCATTCGCTTCGCAACCTCGCTTGCCCCGCGTGTCCAGGCCGATCTTGCATACCTCGTGGTCGCGGCGTTCGCGGTCGCGGTAGGTCGTCAGCCGTTTGGCCAGCGTGTCAAAGTCTACGCGGTGCCCGTCGAACTCCGGGCCGTCCACGCAGGCGAACTTCACGTGGCCGTCCACGATGACGCGGCACCCGCCGCACATCCCCGTCCCGTCCACCATGATGGGATTGAGGCTGACGACCGTCGGAATCCCCGCCCCGCGCGCGAGGTCGCACACGGCCTTCATCATCGGGACGGGCCCGATGGCCCAGGCCCGGTCGAAGCGTTCTCCGGCACCGAGCAAGTCCTTCAGGGCGTCCGTGACAAATCCCTTACGCCCGTGGGAGCCGTCGTCCGTCGTCACAACGACGGCGTCGCTGATGGCCCGGAATTCGTTCTCGAGAATAACCAGGTTTTTCGAGCGACCGCCCAGGATGGTGGTCACGGTGTTCCCTGCGGCCTTGAGGGCCTTCGCAATCGGGTACAGGGGCGCCGCCCCGATCCCGCCGCCGATGCAGAGCACGCGCCCGAATCGCTCGATCTCCGTCGGGACCCCGAGCGGGCCGACGACGTCGAGGATCTCGTCCCCCGGCTCCATGCGGGCCAGAAGCGTTGTCGACTTGCCGACGACCTGGAAAATAAGCGTGATGCTTCCCGCCTCCGGGTCCGCGTCGGCGATCGTCAAGGGGATTCGTTCCCCGTCCTCCGACGCGCGGACGATGACGAACTGGCCCGGCCTGGCCTTGCGCGCCAGTTTCGGGTAGGCCAACTCCATGCGAAAAACGTCCGGCCCAAGTCGTCGCTTTTCGAGCACCTCGTTCACGAATCCCTCAGCGCAAAAGAGTTCCGGATTTTAGGCCATCGGGGGCTCCCCGTCAACAATGAGCGGCCTTACTTCGGCCGCTCGCGGTTGGCCGGAACCTCTTTTTCGGTCCGCCTGAAATCCCTGTGCCTACCTGGTCGGACCCGACCGGCTTTGTTTGCAAGCCCAGATGCGGCAACGGGTTGCCGACGAAGGGCCAATTTTCCTACACAAATGCGGAAATTCTGCTTGACATTTCCCCACCAACGGTGTATGCAAGGGGGACTTTCGTGCCGTGCCGTAAGGCAGCGCACGGCTGTGTCAGACTTGGGGGCGCAGACCAGAACAAGGAGAACGAACATGTCGGAGCAGTTTGTGGAACACATTATGGAGGTGGTGACCGCCCGGAACCCCGGCGAGGAAGAGTTCCATCAGGCGGTG
>JAPLMM010000045.1 GCA_026387035.1 Planctomycetota bacterium | reverse complement strand
TGTCCTCGAACGACCGCGCGGGGTGCTTGCCGTCCGGCGTCTTGGTGTCGTAATCGATCGAGCCGTCAATCATGACGCTCGTGAAGCCGATCGCGATCGCTTCCTTGCAGAGTTTGAGGTTCGGCCCGTGGTCGAGGTGCAGGACGATGGGCAAGCCGGGGTTGTCCTCCACCGCCGCCGCCATCAGGTGCTTCAGGTACACGAGGTTCGTGTACTCGAGGGCCCCGCGGCTGGCCTGGATGATGACGGGCGAGCGGGTCTCCTTCGCCGCGGCCAGGATGGCCTGGATCTGCTCCATGTTGTTGACGTTGTACGCCCCCACGCCGTACCCGCCCTTGCGGGCCTCATCGAGCATCTGTCGCATCGGGCAAAGCGGCATCTTGGGCACTCCTTTCCGATTTTGCGGCGTTCGTGTTCCTCCGCCGTCGTTTTCGCCCCGGCGGAGCGCGGGCAGTATAACACCAAGCCCGGGGATTGCAATCCTTGGTCGCCGTGGCGATCCCCGGGCTTTGTGTGGTGGTTATCGGCGGGTGGCACGGCCGGTCTTGTCCGGCCGTGCTTCGCTACTCTCCCAGCCGCACGCGATCCTGCTTCGCATTCCGTCCCAGGTGGAACAGGCCCTCGCTCGTCCACTTCTGCTTCTGCCGCGCCGGCACCTGGACCACGTACTCCACGGTGTGATAGTCGAAGAGTTTCGGCGAGTCCTCCATCGCAAACTCCACGTGCCCTGGAAGGACGTGGCGGATTTCGACCTTGATCGCCTTCGCCCGGTAGTTCCGGACCTCTTCCTGCCACTTGCGCTTCTCGTTCCAACCGACGACCACGGGCGGCGAGTGGTCGAAGATGAAGTCGCTCCGAGCCAGGTCCAGCACCACCCGCTCGTACACGAGTTCGTCATCCGTGCCGACGTTCAGTTCCACCTTCTCCTTGATGGGGATGTACTTGGTGGCCTGCGTCGTGTAATACGCCAAGCCGTCCTTGCCGTTGTCGCGGAAGACACGGATGACGCCGTCCGGCAGGGGCGACTCACCCATCTTGTGTTCCTCATCGTTCGCCAGGATGAAGAACCGCACCGGCCGCGGGCCGTACTGGTGCTCGCGCAGGCGATAGAGGATCTCGAACGGCACCTGGCGGGCCTTGAAGGACACCATCCGCTGCGCCCAGCCGTTCTTCACCGTCTGCTCGCCTTCGACCGTGAAGATGAAGTACTCGGAGAGGCCTTCCTTGACGATGCGCGGGGCGCGCTTAAAGGACGCGAACGGGCCAAGGTCTTCGAATGAATCAGAGGCCACGTCTGCCTGCTGGATCGCATCAAGCAGAGCCCCCCTCTGAAGCCTCTTATCACCATTCTTGGCCGGCATGCGGCCGCGCGCGAGTTGCTGGATCTTCTCGACGAGGTTGATGACTCCCACGACGAGGCGCACCTGGGCCCCCTCGTAATCCTCGCCCGAGTTGTTCACCACCGTCACGTACCCGTCGCACGCCATTTGCGTCTCTTCCGGGTTCGTGATCATCACGTAATCCGCCGACCACGCGATGCCCGACGTAAAGTACGACACCTCCACCTTCGCCTGGCCTTCGAACTGCGAGTCCACCTCCCAGATGAGCACCTGCGGCCGGTCGGCCGGGAACGTGGTATCCAGGACCTCGATCTCGCCCTCGTGTTCCAGCGGCCGGAAGTACACGCTCGTCGGGTCGATGAGCGTCCCCGCCCACGAGAACTGGAGACGGTTCAGGCCCTTCTTGAAGGTAATCGACCGCGTCTCCTTGACGAGCGTCAGGTCCTCGGAGTTGTAGATCGTCAACTGGACCGTGTTCCGCGGCGGCAGGGTCACCAGGTCGATGTTTCGCGCCTGGGCTGCGGCCGCGGCAAGAAGCGCGGCGACGACGGCGATGGGCAATCGGCTCCTCACGGGTTCTAATCCTTCTTCAACTCGACCCGGTTCTGCTTCTGGTTCTGCCCCAGGTGGAACAGGCCGTCACTCGTCCACTTCTGCGTTTTGCGGGCCGGCACCTCGACCACGTATTCCACCGTGTGGTAGTCGAACAGTTTCGGCGAGTCCTCCATCGCAAACTCGACGTGCCCCGGAAGGACGTGACGGATTTCGACCTTGATCGCCTTCGCCCGGTAGTTCCGCAGTTCTTCCTGCCACTTCCGCGTCTCGTTCCAGCCGACGACCACGGGCGGCGACCCGGCGAAGATGAAATCGCTCCGCGCCAGGTCCAGCACCACCCGCTCGTACACGATCTCATCATCGGTGCCGACGTTCAGTTCCACCTTCTCCTTGATGGGGATGTACTTCGTCGCCTGCGTCGTGGTTGTCGCGGAAGACCCGGATCACGCCGTCCGGCAGGGGCGACTCGCCCATCTTGTGTTCGGTGTCATTCGCCAGGATGAAGAACCGCACCGGCCGAGGGCCGTACTGGTGCTCCCGCAGGCGGTAGAGGATCTCGAACGGCACCTCGCGGGCCTTGAACGACACCATCCGCTGCGCCCAGCCGGTGCGCACGGTCTGCGTGCCCTCGACCGTGAAGATGAAGTATTCGGAGAGGCCTTCCTTCACGATCCGAGGAGCGGCCTGCGGCGCTCCTCCCGCCGGCGCCTCGGCTGAGGCCACCGCCATCTTCATGGCCCGGGCGCGCAACTCGGGCGGCGGAGGCTGCCCCGGCGCGGGCGGCGGACCGCCCTGCGCGAGTTGCGCTATCTTCTCCACCAGGTTCACCACGCCGACGACGAGCCGAACCTGGGCCCCCTCGTAATCCTCGCCCGAATTGTTCACCACCGTCACGTACCCGTCGCACGACATTTGCGTCTCTTCCGGGTTCGTGATCATTACGTAATCGGCGCTCCACGAGATGCCGCTTGTAAAGTAGGAGACCTCCACCTTCGCCTGGCCCTCAAACTTCGAGTCCACCTCCCAGATGAGGACCTGCGGCCGGTCCGCCGGGAACGTGGTATCCAGCACCTCGATCTCGCCCTCGTGTTCCAGCGGCCGGAAATAGACGCTCGTCGGGTCGATGAGCGTCCCCGCCCACGAAAACTGGAGGCGGTTCGAGCCCTTCTTAAAGGTAATGGACCGCGTCTCCTTCACCAGGGTCAGGTCCTCGGAGTTGTAGATCGTGAGTTGGACCGTGTCCCGCGGCGGCAGGGTCACCAGGTCGATGTTCCTGGCCAGCCCCGCGCTCCCCGCGAGGAGCACGAGTGCCGTCGCCGTCAGTAGTGCGCGTTTCATGGCTCGCTCCTTTCGCGAGAGAGGGTTACCATTCGTTCCGGAAGAACAGGTGCAGCAGGAACACGACCTCGTCGGGCTTCTTGTCGGCCTCCTTCGGTGCGGCCGGCAGAGGGACGTGGATCTCCACCTTCTGGGCGCTCTTGCGTTCGACCTTGCCCTTGTCGGTCGTCTCGCCGGCGAGTTCCCACTGCGCGTCGCGGTCCTTGTGGCCGCTGCAGAACTCGTCACGAAGCACGTTCATGTCCTCTTCGATGTCCAGCACGGCCGCGTCCTTCTTGAAGTTCTGCACCTTGTACTGGACGATCACTTCCTGGTGGTACTGGTTCCCGTGGACGGCATGGTTCTGGTTGAGTTTGACGGTGCGTTCGACCTTCACGTCGCGCGCGAGGCCCAGGTACAGTTTCATTTCGTCGTCGATGGGGGTGAACTTGCCCCAGTCCTCGCCCGTGAACGCCTCGCCCCCGCGGCCGTCCTTCTGGAAGATGCGCACCTTGCCATACGGCAGCGGGAACTTGCCCAACTGGTTCGCCTCGTCGTTCTTCAGGACGTAGTGCATGGTGACGTACTTCTGGAAAGGCTCGTCGGGGACCGGCTGGCCGGTGCGCCAGTTGAAGATGAATTGTTTCTTGATGGGCACTTTCAGGAACTTTTCGAGGAGCATTTCCTTGGATTCCTGGAGGCCCATCTCCTTGCGGAAGTACTGGCCGATGCCCGCCCACACGCCGGAGGCCCCGAACTCCTCGCCCGAGAAGTTCCACACCCGGATGTAGTTCCGCAGCGTCAGGCTCGATTCGTCAAACTCCGCCGTCGCACGGTAACTGAACGTGCGGTTCAAGTTCCCGATGAGGTACGAGATCCGCACGCGCACGGGGCCCGCCTTGTCGGCGAACACCTCCCACACCAGCGCGTTCTCCCCCGGAGGATACGCCACGTGGATCACGCGCACCGCGTCGCCCACCTCCAGCGGCCGAAACAGGATCGTGTACTTATCGATCTGCGTGTTCGACCACGAGAAGTCCACCTGGTTCATCCCCTTCAGCAGCGTCACCACCCGTTCCTCTTCCACCAGCGTGGCGTTCGCGTTGTCCAGTTGGATTTCGACGCGGGACCGCACCGGCAGCGTCGCCAGTTTGATCCGCGCCTCGGCCGACTGGGCCAGCACCGCCACCACCAGCGCCGCCACCACCCACCCATACCGTTTCGCACGCATGACCGTCTCCTTACCTGGTTCCCTTCGCATTCGATGAGCCTTGCCTAACATGCCTCGCCCCTCAGCCCTCTTGGACGGGGGCCGGGGAGCGTTGGTTCCATTTTCCTCGTTTCCGAGGGGGCGACCAAACTATTTTTCGCGCGCCTTTCGAGCGCGCTTCCGCAGAAAGCCGTTCCGCCGGCCACAAAATCGCAGGGCCGGCCTTCGCCATAAGTGTCTCTAGAGCAAGAACTTACACTCACTGGCGCGGCCGCCCTTCCTCCCGGCGCCGCGCCGGATTTGACTGCCGCGCCCTCGCGCGTATATTTAATCGTGGCTGAAAAGCCCGCTTCCCCCGGTGCACGGGCTGCTGCGGGTCGTCCGGCATGCCGCCGGGATGCGACCGCTTGAAGAAGCGCCCAGTGCACCAGCGCGAGCAACGGCCCCCAGGGGGGCCTTGAAGGACAACTGAATAGGGGCAGTACCCGTTGCCGGCCCCGCGCGAGGTTGGACGGTCCGGACCCAAGGTCCGGCGCCGACCAGCGGATGAACGCCTCCGCCCCGCGCGTCGGCCGGACTTCGGGACCGCGAATCGGCCCCGCGCCGCCCCGGCCCCTGGCCGCGAGCGGCCCGACTGAGGCGTCTCGAGGGTCCCAATCCCTCTCCCGACCCGGCGGCAATGTGCCGCGAGGTAAGTCCCGGCCCCAAAGGCCCGGGACTTATCTTTTCGGGCGCCCGCCTCCAGGCGGAAGCGTCTCGCCCGGAATGAACCGGGGACGAATCGTGACGTCCGCGGCCGGCTCGCCGCGCGCAAACACCAAAAGCATCTCCGAGCCCGCCTGAACAATCTCGCGCGCGTCGAGTTCCAGGCGCGCCGGTTCCCGCACGAAGGCCGGCGCCGCTCCGGCCGGCGCCCACACCGCCACCGCCACCTCGTCGGGAATGCGCGCTGCATGCTGCGCCAAGGCCGCGAGCGCTCCCTCCGGCTCCGCGCCGGCCAGGATGAAGCCGCGGACGCTCCCGTCCGCCAGAAGCGATTCGGCCCACCGCCAACCGGCCGGTCCGTCCGCCTGCTCCGCGGGGCCGATGAGGTTTTCTTCCACCCGGAGCCGCGCGCCCGCCACCGCCCGGCGATACGCCTTCGCCATCGCCTCGCCCGGGGCGCCCGGCGCGAGTTGAATCGCCAGCGGCGCCGCCCCGCGCCGGACTTGTCCGCCGTAGCCCTGCGACTTGTCCCCCGACCTGTCCGCCAACTTGTCCGCCGTAGCCTCGGCGAAGGCGGAAGCCCGCAGGGCGGCGGCGGAAGCCTTGGCGACGGCGGAAGCCTTGGCGGAGCAGAGGCAAAGGCGGATCATCTCGGCCGCGAGGTCGCCGACCGCCTCGCCCCAGGCGATGCGGACGGCCGGCCCGTCGCCCTCGCCCGCGAGTTCCACGAACGGGA
>JAPLMM010000044.1 GCA_026387035.1 Planctomycetota bacterium | reverse complement strand
CGTGATCTTGCCCCCCCTCACCCCATCCCTCTCCCACAGTGGGGCGAGGGAGCATTGGTTCCCCTCTCCCTTGATGGGAGAGGGAAGGGTGAGGGTGAACCTCCCGCGCGCTCTGTCATCCCGAGTCCCTGTTTGTCGTTGGACCCCTTCGGGGCGCAGCCGAGGGATCTCGCCGTGCGCCTTTCGAGCCGGCGGCGGAAGCCGCCGGTCATGTTCCCCGCCGCGGCATGCGTTCTTCTGAACGTTGAACATTCGTCGTTGCCGCCTCTGCGTTTTGTCACCCTGAGCGAGTCACGACACATTCGGGACGAGTCGAACGGGTCTCGCCGTGATTCCGTTGTGGGCCGCGTGCCGTTGACTTTGGACCTTGGACTTTGAACTTTGGACTGCCGTTAACCGACTTTGGACTTTGGACTTTAGACTTTGGACTGCCGTTTTCCATTAGACTTCCCCGTCGTTAACTGCCAAAATACTTCATTATCCCGAGCCGTTGGGGGAAACAGGTAGATTTGGTCCAGATTTGGAGTGGGGTGCAGTATCGTGCAGTTTGAATGGCCCGGCAGCGGAGCCGGGCAGAGGTTGCCTGAAAAACCCTGGGGGAGATGTCGGATGCCGACCATCCTCCTGAGAGTGCTCCTACTGGCAGCCGTGTTTCCCGTTGCGTCGGGCTTTGCTGCCGGCTGCCAAACGCAACCCGCGCCGGCGGATCCTTCTGCCGTGGATGAACTGATCCGCCAGCTGAACGCCGACTCACACCAGGTGCAGTCGAACGCGTTCGTCAGGCTGCGCTGGCTCTACGAGTTTGACCGCTGGCAAAAGGCAGCGCTCGAAGAGAAGTTCGTAGGCCTCATCAAGGAAGGCCATCCGCGGCAGGTGGGCTACGCCATCCTGCTGCTGAGCGGTAGCGGCAGGCAGGATGTCCGCGAACTGGTGGTCGCTTGTCTCAAGAGCGAGGACCCCGGCGTGCGTTGCTCCGCGGTGGAGTGGGTTCTAGGCAACCACGAGAAGTCCGCTGTGCCCCAGTTGCTGCAACTTCTCAAGACTGAGTCAGGCGTCGCCAAGGCCAACGTGGCGCGGGCCCTCGGTGCCATCAAGGATTCTGACGCTGTCGAGGGCCTGGTCGCCAGCCTCGGCGATGCCGATGCCGCCGTGCGCGAGTCCGCTGCCGCGGCCCTGGGCGCCATCGGCAACCCCGCTGCCGCTAAGCCCCTGGCCAAGGCCCTGGAGGCCGAGAAGAAGCCGCAGATGGTCTGCTGGTTGGTGGAGGCTCTGGGGAAACTCAAGAGCAAGGATGGCGCCCCCGCCATCCGCGCCACCCTCGCGAGCGAGGACTCGTTTGTCCGCCGGGCCTGTGCGAAAACCCTCGGTGCCATCGCGGACGCCGAATCAGTTCCCGCCCTGATCGCCGCCACCAAAGACGCTGAGGACGAGGTGCGGGAGTTCGCCGCCCGGTCCCTCGGTCAGATCGGCGATAAGAAAGCCGTCGCTTGCCTGACCGGTCTGCTGGGCGATTCCTCCAAGCGTGTGGTGCAGGCAACCCTGATAGCCTTGGCGGAGATCGGCGACCCGCAAGCCATCCCAGCCATCCAGAGCCTCGGGCCCTTCGAGGGCACGCTGCCCACTGACCGGGCCGTGAGCATCTACACCGATGTGCAGGCCTGGGCCCTGTGGAGGCTGGACCCCAAGGGCCACAAGCAGCCGGAGATCAAACGCGTGGGCCATTGGTGACCCGGGCAATCCGGCCGAGTTCGACCTGGCCGTCGATGGGATTATCAAGACCTGCCGCAAAGCCGGAGGGTCGTTCGGTCAGCGTGTGATTCCGGGTGATTCCGGGAACACCCATAACCGGGCGAGTCAAGGGCGTCCGGCCCCGCCTAGTTCCGGTGACATAGAACTTAATTGGGGGAGTTCGGGGGACAGGGGGTGTGCGAAGCGCAGAACCCTCCTTCGCCCCTTCGACAGGTTCAGGGCTACGGCGGGCAGGCGCAGAATGTAGAATGCAGAACCCTCCCAACGCGGCCAAACGGCAGTTCCAAGTTTCAAGTAAACGTTGTCCTTTGGGCTTTCGCCGTTCAGGCCGAAGGCCTGAAACACCACAGTCCCGGCGCGCCGGGATCGGCGGCAGCCACAAGGTCATAACCCCTTTTCGTCCCAAGCCCTGAAACGGAACGTCCCCCCGGGAGGGCGCAACAGGTGTTTCGCCCTCCCGAAGGGACCCCTTCGGGGCTACAGGGCTCAGGTCCTTTTTGCGATCCGCACCACCTGGGGCGGCGCCCCAGGCTGGACCGTCTCAGGCCTTTGGCCTGTCATGCCCTTACTTGGAACTTTGAACTTCCTTTTCCCCGCCCCTTTGTGTTATAATGTCTTTGCCGGGGCGATCAGACCCGGGTCCAAGTACCAGGCACGAGGGTGCAAAAGCCTGGGGCATCAGGACCTAATCCGGGAAACCGGAGTGCCTTGCCCTCTGTGGGCGGTCGCCTCGGCTTCCTTCATGCCCCGCGCCCATCCCGCGACGCCCCTGACCCGACAGGTCAAGCGAAGGCGGTTCCAAGTGAACGGCCGCCGCTCCCCTTCGGCAGGCTCAGCGCAGCGCCGGTGCAAGATCGCCCCTGTGCCCGGAAAGGGTTCCTGCCCAGGCAGCGGTCAGGCCAGTGGCTCCCACGCGATGGGGATTTTCTTCAACGCGTAGGCGATTTCGCGGGTGTAGTCGCCGTAGCAGGTCATCCAGTGGAAGCCCGGCATGTTTTCGGCGACCTTGCGGTCGTCGGCCTTGTAGGCGACGTCGATCTGGCTGCGGCATATGGGCAGGAAGGGCGCGTCGACGATCTCGCCCGCGAAGCCGGTCCACCGCTCAGCCGCGAAGTCCGGGATGATGTTCGTGACCTTCTGTCCCTTGCGCATCTCGACCTTGGGGGCGGCGCCATAGTCCGATTCGAAGTGCGTCAGGATCCGCACCGGGTCGAGCGTCCGGCCGTTCATCCGGCGCGGCGCGGTGCAGTGGGCCAGGGTGATGACGCCCGCGTGCGGGTACGT
Organism: Planctomycetota bacterium; assembly: GCA_026387035.1. Taxonomy (NCBI): domain Bacteria; kingdom Pseudomonadati; phylum Planctomycetota; species Planctomycetota bacterium. The sequence continues at coordinate 6,378 of JAPLMM010000044.1, read as the reverse complement.
CGGGTCGTTCAGGAACACCGGCCGGCCGGAGATGTTCGCCAGGAGGATGCCCGAGGGGATGACCACGAAGTCCGACTCGCAGAAGGCCAGGTACCCGGCGTCGTTCAGGAGCGAGAGGGTCAGGCAGGCGGTGGTCTCGGCGATGGGCATGATGGTGCTCATGCACCCGTCGATGGTGATGGCGCCGGCGCCGGCCTTGGCCATCAGGCCGCGGAAGACCTGTTCCAGGAGGAAGCAGTTTTCGACGAAGGTTTTGTCGGTTTCGAGTTTGACGCCCCCGCCCTTGAGGTACTCGGCGGCGCGGGTGCGGGCGGACTGGAGGGCGGCGGCGTCCTGGCGAGCGGCCTGGATGAGTTGCCCCAGGTCCTTGTAGTCGACGGTCTGGATGTCGAGTTTCCACTTGGCCCGCGAGAGGTCCGGCGCCTCCTGGTGACCCCCCCATCCGCTGGCGCCGCCCACGGCGACGATCTTCGTGCCGAGGGCGTTCTTCAGGCCACCCAGGCTCCGCAGCCGCCATGAGAGTTCCTCGACCGAGTCGACCACGACGTCGCCGTCGTCGACGCCCTTGACGGCCAGGCGGTCGGTGTGCTGGCGCAGGTAGCGCGGGCTGATGATCTCGTACCAGAGGTACACGGGGCCCGACTTGTGCCGCAGAAAGAACACGACGTGCTTGCCGGTCTTGACGACCTCGCCCAATATGTTCTGCGGCCCACCCGCGGCATAGAGGAGCACGGTGTCGGCCTTCTGGAGGTCGTCGAGTTTTCCGAGGTCGCCCGGCCCGCGCACGGGAGCCACCGGCAGGAACTCGACGGGGAAGTCGGCGTCGGCCTTGAGTTTTTCGAGTTCGCCCTGGATGCGGGCGACTTCTTGGTCGGCGTCTTGCTGGGTCTGAATGCCGCCCCAGGACCGCCAACTGGTCTTGTCGCGGCGGCGGGGGATCGCGAACGCCAGGATGGGCTTGACGACGAGGGGCTTTCTCGCCGTCGGACCGCCCAACGGCATCTCCTCGGCCTGCAGAGCCGACCACGCCAGGCCCGTGAGCGCCACGCCGCCCATCGCGATTCCGCCCGCCCTCAGGAAATCGCGTCGCGTGACGCTGAGCGGCCCTGCCGCACGGTCCCCACAGGGACAGCATCGCGGCTGAATCGGTTGAGCCCCATGTTCCTCGTGTCTCATCATGACCAAGGCTCCTTTCGACGTTCAGGTTTCTTGCACGATCGCGCCACGTACGACGCGGCCGCCCGCACAGGCTTGCGGCCAATCGGCACTCGCGTCCGGCCCGGGGTCAGGGCTTCAGTTGCGGTTCAGTTGCGGGATGTCGATCCACGCGCGTGTGCGTCCGGATTCCAGCGCGAGTTCCGCGAGTTGGACGCCCTTCGCGCCCTCGAGGAGATTCCACGGGAACGGTTCGTCCCGGGCGACGTGCCGCAGGAACGGTTCCCACCGGGCCTTGAATGCATTATCGCACCCGCCCTCGTCCGGGACAAGGCGCCATCCCGCCCTGTCGCCGCAAAGTGATAATGTCCGGTTTCCGCAAAGTAGAATTGTCCTCTTTCCGGCCGGGTGGCCGGGAGGAGGACGAGGATGGAACTGCGGATGAGCGGGAAGGTCGCCTGAGGCGACCAAGGAACGGGATCGGTTGTCCGAAGGACTCTGCGAGAAGGTGATGGCGGCGTTGGCCCAGCGGCGGATGCGTCAGGCTGGCGCAGCGGGGCATCACCGTGACGGCGGCCACCCGCTCGAACTGGAAGGTGCACAACACCGCCCAGGAAAAGGCGCTGCTCAAGCAATGGCGCGGGAAGGCCGAGCGTCGCATCGGCCTGTTGGATCAGCAGTTCAATGCCGGACGGACGCTCTGCCGCAGCCGTCGGCACTACGAGGCGCGCCGCTGGGCGAAAGTGCTGTCGCATAACCTGTCGCGTCATCTGAATCGCAAACTCCGCCGGCCTCGGGAGTCAGTGGCGCACTTCCGGCTCGTCGCTTGAACCGGAGCAAGGCATAAGGGTCTTTCAACCGCAAAGAACGCAAAGAAAGGCTTGGTCTAATGTAAGAAGACACTGAGTCGTGCTTTGCGTTCTTTGCGCCTGCCTGCCGGCAGGCTCTTTGCGGTTAATACGCCTCGGTCCCGCGCACCGGCCTCACATGAAGGATGCGGGGAGGCATCACTTCGCCGCGGCCTTGGCCTTCTCAAGGGCCGCATTGACGGCGTCGGTGCCCGCCAGCGAGCCCTCCGGACGCGGATGGTCGGACGTGAAGACCTTCAGGCTCTCCTCGGGCGCGACCGCATCCGACTCATCCAGCGCCCCGGCGTTGCTGACGATGGCCTTCAGATTCAGGTGTAGATACCTTGCCATGAATTTATACATGGCCAGGCGTTTCGCCGGGCCGTAGTCGTGCCCCTCGTCGGCAAAGTGGGCGTTCTCAACCTTGTCCTGTGCTCCGTAGAGGCGGTACACGTTCCAGATGTACGGGAACTCGACGCCGGGGAGGTTCTTCGTCCAGTCCTTGCCGTCGGAGATGAGGAGTTGTGGCCGCGGGGCCGCCAGGGCCGCAAACTCCACGTTGTTGGTTTCGTGGCGGTCGCTCTTGTGGATCGCCAGGCCGCTCTCGCACTGGCACCCGCCGAAGAAGTGGGCCGACACCTGGACGCACGGCACCAGCACGGCCACGCGGTCGTCCGCAGCACCCAGGAGGAATGTCTGCGTGCCGCCGCCCGATTCGCCCGTGCACCCGATGCGCTTCGGGTCCACCTCGGGCAGCGACAGCAGGAAATCCACCGCCCGGATGCTGTCCCAGACCTGGAGCGCGAGGACGTTTGGGTCCTTGTGGGTCACCTGGTCGCAGTCGTTGAAGCCGACCATGTCGTAGGCGAAGACTATTGCGCCCATGCGGGCCAGCCCTGCGCACCGCGTCTGCGTGTAGTCCGCCAGGCGCCCCTTCTTGCTGTGCCCATGCGGGCAGAGAACGGCGGCCATCGGCTTCCTGGCCTGCGGGTCCGCCGGACGATACAGGTTGCCCGTGACGAAGAACCCGGGGAGGCTCTCGAAGGCGACGTTCTCGACGGTGTAGCCCTTGCGTTCCTGCCGGCCTCGGATGATGGGCTTTAAGTCGCACTTGGCGGGCAGCGGCTCAAGGTGCGCCTCCCGCAGGAGGCACGCGCGGATGTTCCTGGCGCGGGCCTCCCAGGAGGCCTTGTCGGAGTAGGTCCTGGCGAAGCCGGCGAGTTGCTCGCGTGCCGCATCCTCCGTCTGCCGGGGCTCCTTGAAAAGCGCCGTCGAGCCTGGCACGGCTGCCGCTGCCGCCACCGCCACTGCCGCCACTATCGCAAGCGTGTTCATGGCGCCGAATCCTTTCGCTAATACGAGCAACGCGGCGGGTGCGGAGACCCGCCGCGCGAAATACGAAAGTAGCGATCTCGCAACAAGCGGGCCGCGGCTCGAATCGGCCCGCGCCCCAGCCCTCTCAGTCGCAAACGAGTTTGCGGCCGAGTTGGCGCGCCTCGCCCATGACCTTCTTGTTCGAGCGGATTTCGCACGCCCCGCCGGCGCGAGCGGCCGCGAGACGCCGGGTTGGAGACGGTTCGGCTACTCGGCCGCGCCGCCGGCCAGCGTCGCCAGGTACGATTCGCCCAACTGCTTCACGTGGTCGGCGATATTCTGGAAGGTGTCCAGATGGTCCTCCTCATCGGCGAGGAGTTCTTCGAAGATTTTCTTGGAGACCTGGTCGCGGGCCTGGGCGCAGGCGAGGGCGGATTCGTTGTACAGTCGGACGGCGTCGGCTTCGAGGCCGATGTCCGTGGCGAGCATCTGGGGAATCGTCTCGCCCTTCTTGGCCAGACCGTCGGGCTTGCTCGTCGGCGTGCCGCCGAGGAAAAGGATCCGCTCGGCCAGTTTTTCGGCGTGCTTCATCTCGACGATGGCGGTGTCCTTGAGGACCTTGGCCAGTTTGCCGAAGTCTGCGTCCTCGAGTTCATAGTGCTGGGCCATGTACTGGAGGATGGCCCCGAGTTCCCTCGCCCGTGCCTCGTTCAAGAGGTCGACCACCTTCCCGGCGTCTGCTTTGGTCTTGGCCATGGTTTCTCCTCTCCTCGTCCCTGGTTGCTTTGGGTTCTGAAACCGACAGGTCGCTTCACACATTTGTAGAGCGCCGGGCGGCCGGCGTCAAGGGCCAACCGGCGCGGAAGCGTTTCGCACCTATTCCTCGCCTGTGCCGAAGAGCGCCTCGACGAAAGTGTCCGGGTCGAACGGGGCGATGTCGTCGGCCTTTTCGCCGATGCCGACGAACTTGACCGGAATCCCCAGTTCCCGTTTGATTTCCAGGACGATGCCGCCCTTGGCGGTCCCGTCGAGTTTCGCCAGGAACACGCCCGTGACGTCGATGGCGGCGCGAAACTCTTTGGCCTGGGCGATGGCGTTCTGGCCCGTCGTCGCGTCCAGCACCAGGAGCACCTCGTGGGGCGCGCCGGGGATTTTCTTTTCGAGGACCCGGCGAATCTTCCCGAGTTCGCGCATCAGGTGGTCCTGGGTGTGGAGGCGCCCGGCCGTGTCCACCACCAGGACGTCGATGCCGCGCGCGACGGCGGCCTCGGCGGCGTCGAAGGCGACGGCCCCGGGGTCCGCGCCCGGCTGGTGGCGGATCATCTCGACGCCGACTCTTGTCGCCCAGACGGCGAGTTGCTCGTCGGCCGCGGCCCGGAAAGTGTCGCAGCACGCCAGCAACACTTTCTTGTCCTGCGCGAGGAAAAGGCGCGCGAGCCGCGCCACCGCCGTCGTCTTCCCCGAGCCGTTTACGCCCGCGACGAGGACGACGGTCGGCCCGGCGGGTGCGAAATGGACCTCGCGGTCGGCATTGCCGAGAGTTTCCTTCAGATCGGTCTTAAGGATGGCCACGAGGTCGTCGCCCGGCTGGATCTCGCGGTCGTGGTAGCGTGCCTTCAGGTCGTTGAGGATGCGCGTGGTGGCGGCGACGCCGATGTCCGCCAGAATGAGCGTCTCCTCGAGTTGTTCGAGGAACTCGGCGTCGATTTTTCGGCCGGCGCGAAAGAGGTCCCGGAGGCTGTCGGCAAGGCGGGAGCGCGTCTTCGCCAGGCCCTGGGAGAGTTTCGCCAGCCACCCTTTCATCACCATCGCGCATCTCACTTCTTGCCGGGGTCGCCGGCCGTTTCTTTCGCTGCGGCCGCGTCGGCCTCGCGCTTGGCCTGGATGATCCTGAAGACGTGGTCGAGGACGCCGTTGACGAACGAGCCGGACTCGGCCGAGCCGAATCGCTTCGCCAACTCGATCGCCTGGTCGATGGCGACGCGGTCCGGAATGTCGTCGCAGCACGCGATTTCCCACGTGGCCAGGCGCAGAATGTTGCGGTCCAGGACGGCCATGCGGTCGACGTCCCAGTGCTCGGTCGCCTGCTGGATGAGGAGGTCGGCGTCCTGGCGCCAGGCCCAGGCGCCCTCCGTCAGACGCCGGGCGAAGAAATACACCTCCGGGTCCTTCGTACTCGAACGGAGGAAATCGACCGTCTCGGGCCCGAACGCCTCGCTGCGAAAATCCAATTGAAAAAGCGCCTGAAGGGCGATCCGGCGCGCAAACTCTCGCTGCTTCATGGGAGTGGTCCGACTGCTTCGCGCCCCGCGATCGGCCGAGCGTCACGCCCCCGGCGCTTCCCCGGCGCTATCGGCCGCGCTTGCCCGACGGCAGCGCGTCCAGGAGGTTGGCCATTTCGATGGCGCCGGCGGCGGCGTCGGCGCCCTTGTTGCCCGCCTTCGTCCCGGCCCGCTCGATCGCCTGCTCCAGCGTGTCGGCCGTGATCACCCCGAAGATGACCGGCACGCCGCTCTCGAGGGCCACGTGCGCGACGCCCTTGGCGACCTCGGCCGCGACGTAGTCGAAGTGCGGCGTCTGGCCGCGGATCACCGCCCCGAGGCAGATGACCGCTCCATACCGGCCGCTCTCCGCCAGACGCTTCGCGACGATCGGCATCTCGAGCGAGCCCGGCGTCCAGACGACGTCCACCGCCTCCGGGTCCGCCCCGTGACGCTCCAGCGCGTCGAGGCAACCGGCCAGCAGTTTCGACGAGATGAACTCGTTGAACCGCGACACCACGACGCCGAACCGGTGCTTCCCCGCCACCAGCCGGCCCTGATAGACGTTCGCCATGGGTTTCTCCTTCGGCTCTTCGCCTGACCGTTCAGACCCTTCCAGTTTACGCCGGCGAGGCCGCGTTTCAAGCGAAATCGGCGTCTTGTCGGAGTTTGTCTTATTCGCGCAGAAGATTTGTCTTATTGGGTGTGGGAAAGAGCGGGACGAGGCGGGAAAACACGGGACATTGCCAGATTGGCAGGGACGCCGCGAGAAGTTGTCCACAATTTGTGCACAGAGTTAT